>JAEWSS010000055.1 GCA_023459755.1 Verrucomicrobiota bacterium
CATAAGCTCCGTCCCTATATTAAACAACATCCCAAGTTGATAAACAATGAACGTCATACCATAAGCCAGAACAAATAATCCACCGGCCTCAATATACGCCATTTTCCACGAATTCAGCTCCCGCTTGATAATCGCCAGCGTCGCAAGACACGGAATCGACAGAAGACAGAAAAGCATGATACAGAAGCCCTGAAGCGGCGTATAATGTTTTATCAATGCTTCCCGCAATGGTTCGGACTCCTCGTCAGCCTCGCCCTCGGCATACAAAATGCCCAACTGGGAAACAAACACCTCTTTCGCCGCCAATGCGCCAATGGAGGCCGTTGTCAGTTTCCAGTCGAATCCGATCGGTCGAAATATCGGTTCCAGCGCATGGCCGACACGCCCGGAAACGGTATATTCCATTTCCTCGGCTTTTTTCTCATTTTCAAGTTTGGCAACTTCATCCTGCACAAGTGCGCCTGCCTCCAGCGACCTCTCATCCGCCAGAACATGGGACTGATTTCCGGCCAAAGCACCGCGTTGCTGCACCTGTTCGATTTCGGCATCATAGTCTCTGGAAGATTCCTTCTTTTCCGGAAATGTATTGCAGATATAAAGAATAATGCTGGTTGCCAGAATAATCGTTCCGGATTTCTGTAAGTACATCCGGCCGCGATCCCACATGTGAAGCATCAGACTTTTGAACGTCGGCATCCGGTACGGCGGAAGTTCCATCAGATAAACTTCGCCGTCGCCCTTGAACAAAGTGGCCTTCATCAGCCGCGCCGCAACCAGCGCAATCAGAACCCCGATAAAGTAGACTATAAACATCACAAACGCCTGATACTTCAACGCGAAAAACGCCGGAACGATCAACGCGTAGATCGGCAGACGCGCCCCGCAGCTCATCAACGGAAGCACCATGATCGTGACCTTTCGGTCGCGTTCGGACTCAATCGTGCGCGTCGCCATGATCGCCGGAACCGAACAGCCGAAGCCGAGCACCAGCGGAACGAACGAGCGCCCCTGAAGCCCGAATTTGCGCATCACGCCGTCCATGACGAACGCCGCGCGCGCCATATAGCCGGAGTCCTCCAGAATCGCGATGGCGAAGAAGAGGAAGAGAATGTTCGGGAGGAACACCAGCACGCCGCCCACACCGCCGATCACGCCGTCGGTAAGCATACTGCGCAGATATGGCAGTGTTTCGGGATTCCAGACCGATTTGACCGATTCGCCGAGTCGGCCGAAGAATTCCTCGATATAGCCCATGAACGGATCGGCGCAGGTAAAGGTGAACCAGAATGTTACATATATAATAAGAAAAAACAACGGCAGACCGAGATATTTATTGGTCATGACGGTATCGATTTTGTCGGAAATTTCGCGGCGGCGTTCGCGTGTCATGGAAATTGCGTCGCGGCAGGCTCCGGCAAGCATCGCGTAACGACGGTCGGCCATAAAGGTATCGGCCTCAATTGCATGTTTGTCACGCAGATGTTTGATTTGGGATTCCACTTCGTCATAAACCTGCTTGAAGTCTTCAATCCGCATGACGGCGGTGTCATGTTCAAGTAGCTTGATGGCAAAGAAACGGGACGGCACATGCCGGTATTGCGTCAAGTTGAGAGCATTGATTTTTGCCGCTACCGCGCGAACCGCATCGTCGATGTCCGCGCCGTATGAAAGCATTGGAACGCCGTGATTTTCAAGTTCGTTCAGCGTTTTCGCCAGTTGTTCGAGCAGCGGGCGGACGCCGCCGGATTTACAGCCGACGGTCTGCACGATGGGGGAACCGAAATATTTCTCCAGTTTCGCAATGTCGAACTTCAAGCCTTTTTTGCCGGCGTCGTCGGACATGTTGAACGCGAGCAGCATCGGAATATGAAGTTCGGCCAGCTGGGTGGTGAGATAAAGACTGCGCTGGGGAATGGAGGAATCCACCACGTTCAGAATCAGATCGATTCCGGGCTTGATAAGCTCCTGAAAAACCACGTCCTCCTCCGGCGAACCCGATGAAAGCGAGTAGACGCCGGGCAGGTCGATGAGTTCAATCTCCATCCCGTTCAGCACGAACGAACCGGATTTACTTTCCACCGTCACGCCGGGGTAGTTGCCGACGTGCTGACGAGCACCGGTGAGCGCGTTGAAAATGCAGGTTTTGCCGCAATTCGGGTTGCCGGCAAGTGCAATTCTGTAATGTTTTTTCATCTTATTACGCCTCTTTATTTATAACGATATTTGCCGCGTCATCGCGGTGAATCGCCATACTGGTTTCCATGACTTTCACCCGAATCAGGCCGCCGAACGGCGCGCGCGCCTCCATCAGAAGTTCGGTTCCAGCGACCATTCCAACATCCGCAAATTTTTTGCGTCCACGCATTTTCGGCATGATTTTGACGATGGTCGCAGTGGTTCCGACCGGCAGTTCGGCCAGCGTCATTTCGCGGTCGGCGGGAACATGGTATTCCGGAGTTTTGAAAGCGTCGCAGCGACCGGAGCAGCCGCAGGAGCCGCTGCATGGACAGCCGCAACCGCATCCGCGGGAACATGAGTATTTTCTTTCCGTCATTTTATTGCCTTTCTAAAAGATCCGAAGAACGGCGAGGCATCCTCCCGTTCTTTCGGAAATGTCGATTTTACATTATTGCAGCCGGTCACCGTCAAGCATGAACTGGCGATAGCCGAAGGTATTGCATTCTCCGGCCTTCTCCAACTTTTCACCGTTTTTTTTGATTTCCGCCGCGGTATTCGCGTCAACGGCGTCATCCGGGCGAACCGGAACGACTTCCGCCACCACCAGAAGTTGGGACTTCTTGGTGGACTCGCTTTCGGTCGAAAAAATCCAGCCGAGGAACGGAATGTCCTTGAGTATCGGAACGCCGCCGGAAACGCTGACCACGTCGCGCTTTTCAATTCCCCCGATCACCAGTTTTGTACCGGCATTGGAGATCATGAAGTTCGATGAAATTTGCGCCCCCTGCTGAATTCGTGCTTCACCGTTGGATTTGTAGCCGATCAGCGAACTGTTGGAGACATTCACCGCAAGCATGGTCGCCTTGTCCGAAACGGACGGTGTGAGGCTCATTTTGAAGCCGAACTCATTGGAAGCGGTCGTGTTGACCTTATTGCCCTTCATCGCGGCGATGTTGTTGGATTCAAACTCCAGCGCTTCGCCGCTCGCAATATCGGTGACTTCGGCATAGCCGGCGTTCACTTTTTTGCCGACGGTCCTGCCGTCAATCTGAAATTCGCCGTCCGCCAGCGTCAGCACATATTTATCCGCCTGCGCGCCGGATGGCGCGGCCATTTTGAGAACAGTCAGCGTCACCGCGCCGGAGGCTGAAATCGTAATTGCCCTGCCGTCCGCGGTACGCGCCGTCAAGTCAAAATCAGTTCCGGGGATAAAGTCTTCCACATAAAGATAGGACTCGGTGAACGACTTGGACTCAATCGGTTCCGTCGTGGCGAGAAAAAACGAACTGGTACGCTCGATCTCAGCCGTGGTTTCGTTACGAACGGCAAGTTCGCAACTGTGCAGAACTTTGGCTTTCCCTTTACTGGTCAGGAAATCAATGTACTTGGTATTCCACTTCGGATTGAAATTGAAATACCTGGTATCCGACCAGCCGGCGCCTTTGACCAGACTTGAGCCGTCCGGAGCGTAATTCTGCATGAATCTTGCTCCGCCATTGAACAAATCAACGCCGTCGTTGTTTTTCCACGCTTGAAAATCAAGGCCGAGTTCGGCATCGTTTTCCGCATATATTTCATAAACGGTGATTTTGGTTTTGACTTCCGGGTACGGACGGTCATACTCCTTGAGGGCACTCTCAATATTTTTGCGCGAGAACTGCGTGGTCTTGAAGACCATCAGATTCAAGCCCTCGTCGCAGCGGATGCGGTCGGAACCGCCGATATTTTCCGTGACGTCTTCGGAAACGTCAGCTCCGGCGGCAATGACCATGGCGCGCAATTCCTTTGCGGATCGGTATTTCGGATTGTAAATATACACCGGCTGACCGGTCACGGAAGCGACTTCCGGCTTGTCGAGGGTCGCAATGATGCTGTCTATTCCCTGACCGTTCTCCGAATCCTCGAAGCGATAGTCTTCCGCGGAAACCATGACGATTCCGGTTCCGTCGTTGTACTTGACCGCCTGAATCCCGGTGTCGGCTTCGTCAACTTTACGGGTTTGAACGATTTCCCGCAGATAACGGCGGATCTCATACGGATCGGCATGCTTCAGCACATAGGTCTTGGTGACCACATCGGGATCGACGTTGTCGCGGACAAAGTGCAGTACCTGAGTGTCCGGGTTGACCGCGAGGTTCAAACGGGCGTCAATCCGGCTGTCCTGATAAGGTGCGGAAGCGTCTCCGGCGAAGAGGCTTCCCGATGCGGCCAGCAAAACTGCCGCGGCTTTCGTAATGTTTCTCATGATATTTCAATTCCTGATTTAAATTATTTTTGGGCAAGTTCGTCGAATTCCGCCATCATGCCGGTTTTCATATCGTCCTGAATTTTTACCGGAACGGCGCGAGCCGTGACAAAGTAATGGGTGGTTTCCATATTGCTGGTGGTAGTGCCGAAAATATACTTCAAAACCGGCAGTTCGCAGAGCAGCGGAACGCCAATGGTCTGCTCGACCTTGTTCGTCCGCCGCCACGAGGTAAGAATGCGTTCATCTCGAAAATTCAGTGTGACTGAGGCCGTCGCATTGGTGTTTTCGGAAATTTCCGCACCGAAATTGTTGCGCTCCACAACATTCGATCCGGCAAGCGTATAGGTAAAATTGACCACGCCGTCACCTCCGCCGGTAATAACCGCATTGGAAATCGAGGCATCCAGCGAGGCGTTTCCGCCGACGTCCACACTGGAACGATGGTCTTCGTCTTTCAGAATATTCTGGTATTCCGGCGAAAAAGCGACCTTGAACTCGGCTTCCGGATTATTGGAAACCATCACGCTCGCCGTGCTGTTGATTGTGGCTTTTCCGTTCTGCTGGAGAATGCGTATGAAGCTGAAATCAAACGCCGGAGCGGTGTACATTCCGCCGAAGCCGTAGGAGAAATTGCCGAAGAGATCAATTCCGGTCTGAGTAAACTGCTGCATCAGCGTCTCGGCCACCTTCATATTGAGCGCGTCGTATCCGGCCTCGAACAGGTTTAGACCGGGACCGTTTTTCCACGCCAGATAGTCGATGCCGACATCGGTCAGGTCGCTGTCGCGGACTTCGTAAATCTTCAGCTCAATACAGGTCTGGGGAATTTCCTTATCCAGCCATGCGAGTTTCTGTTTGATGTCCGCAACGCG
>JAEWSS010000056.1 GCA_023459755.1 Verrucomicrobiota bacterium
TCTCAAAGGCTTCCGGTCGTGCCGGGAGGGAAAGCGTGTCTTCTCCGTTATATTTGAATCTGCGAATATTTTTCGACATTTTTTACTCGATGGTTAAAAGTTCGTCGAACCCCGTCATTTCAAAGACCTCCTTGACATCGCTGTTCAAGTTGCGAATAACCAATCCACCGCGCGGCGTCATGTATTTGTCCGCCTCCATCACCACCCGGAGTCCGGCGCTGGAGACGTAATCCACGGCGGCAAAATCAATATCCAACGCGTTTATTTCGGCCCATTCAGCCTTAAGCGCGGCCGATAATTCCGGCGCGGTGACGGTATCAATGCGTCCTTCGACCGCTACCATCAGCTTGCCGTCTTTTTTCTGCATATCTATTTTCATAACGCGTTCCCATCTCCATTAATCATTTTTTGCCGCAACGTCACCTGGGGTTTGCGCAGCAGCTCCGCCGGGCTGCCGTATGGCTGACGTATGGCTGACGTCCGGAATTTTTCATCGCCGGCTACAATACAATTTACCGATAAAATAGCACCGCAGTGATTTTTTTGCAACCCGACCGAAAAGAAAAAATTACGCTATATCCGGGGATGCTTCCGATAAATTTTTACGAACCGGCACAGCGTTGCCGCTTTCGCGCCGCCCTCACGCCGATTTCGCATCACTCTCGCGCTGCCACTTTCACGCCGTCACTCTCGCGCCGATTTCGCATTGCTCTCGCGCCGATTTCGCGTTGTCGCTTTCGCGCCGCTTTCGCGCCGATTTCGCGCCGCCGCCCTAGCGCTGCCGCTTTCACGCGGCCACCCTCATTACTTTACCAGACTTCGTTTGGCGCGGGGCGTTGACCGCTTAAAGCGGTTTGACGCGATATTTGCCGCCGGCAATATCCTCGACAACAAATCCCAGGTCTTTTATTGCGTCACGCAGACGGTCGGACTCCGCCCAATCCTTATTTTTTCTGGCGCTCTGCCGTTGTTCTGCCAATTTGACGACTTCATCCGGAATTTGCGGAACGTCGTCGGTTTTGTCGACCTCAAGACAGCCGAAAATCCGGTCAAACTTACGGAAAAGAGCAAGAACGGACTCGCCTCCGACGCGGTCAAGCAGATTGGCGTCGGCCAGCCGGTTCGCTTCGCGCTGAAGATTGAACAGAACCGCGAGTGCCGCCGAAATATTGAGATCGTCGCCAATCGCATCATAGAAATCGGAATCGAAAGCCTCAAGTTTCGGCGCCGGAGCGCCGGTGTTTTCCGGAAGGCTCCGCAGTCTGGCGAAAAGTTCGGAGAATTTTTTCAGAGTTTCCTCCGCCAGCGTCAAAGCGTCAAAAGTGAAGTTGAGTTTTTTCCGGTAGTGGCATGACAGCAGCACCCAGCGGATGGCGCGGCCGGAGTAGCCCTTTTGCAGAAGATCGCGCAGCGTAAAGAAGTTGCCGGCCGATTTGCTCATTTTCTCGCCGTTGACCATCAGATGAGCGCAGTGCAGCCAGTAGTTGACATAGGTGCAGCCGTTGGCGGATTCGCTTTGGGCGATCTCGTCTTCGTGATGCGGGAACATGTTGTCGATGCCGCCGGTGTGGATGTCGAAAGTTTTGCCGAGATACTTCATGGACATGGCGGAGCATTCTATATGCCAGCCGGGGCGTCCTTTTCCCCACGGACTTTCCCAGAAAACGTCGCCGTCGGCTTCGTCCCAGGCTTTCCACAGCGCGAAGTCGGCCACGGAGTCTTTAGCGTATTCGTCGTTTTTGATGCGGACGCCGGAGATTTGGTTTTCACGGTCGATATGGGCAAGTTTGCCGTATTCGGGGAATTTGTCGATTGAAAAATAAATCGAACGGTCTTCGGCCTGATAAGCGAATCCCTTTTCCATCAGCGTACGAATCAGTTCGATCATTTCGCCGATGTGTTCGGTGGCCGGCGGATAGACGGCTGCCGGAGTTATATTCAACGTTTTGAGGTCGTCAAAAAAAGCGTGGATATATTTTGCGGTGAACTCCTTGAGCGGGAGGTGCGCCGCGCGGGAGTCGCGGATGGTTTTGTCGTCCACGTCGGTAAGGTTCATCACTTGTGTGACGTGGTATCCGAAGTAGGCGAGGGCGCGGTTGAGCAGATCTTCGAAGACATATGCCCGGAAGTTGCCGATATGGGCGAAGTTATAGACGGTGGGGCCGCAGGTATACATTTTTGCGGCGCCGGGGGTTACCGGAGCGAACTCTTCAGGTCGCCGGCTCATCGTATTAAAAAATGTGAGTTTCTTATCCATAATACATATAATGTAGCGCTTAATTGGGGTTGCGTCAACTGTTTTGCGGTAAAAAAGGAAAATATGTCCGATGTTTTGTGTGAAGTTTTGTGCAGGCGGTAATCTTTGATTAAAAGTTATGGCGGGCGGGTTGCAAAAAGAAGAAACCGGGATATATTATAAAAATCGCGGCAATCGGAGAGATGGCTGAGCGGTCGAAGGCGACGGTCTCGAAAATCGTTATACCCTCACGGGTATCGAGGGTTCGAATCCCTCTCTCTCCGCCATTTTATCTTCGGGTCTTCCTCCATGATCAGGCCGATCGGTTTGTTTCGCGGATCGCTCATTTGTTCTCCTCCATCGGCTGGTTGAAATAGTTGCCGACCAGGGTTCCGTTCGCCAGCACTTCGTTGTCGGATTCGTAGCTCTTGCGCGTGCCTTTGTAGAAAATCCCGATGGGAATTTCGTCGCCCCAGCGCAACGCCAGCTCCAGCGCCTTCATTTTGTCATGGCAATCGTGGTCGGCCGGAATCGGTTTCACCCGGTTTTTATACCATTGGAAGGTATTCGTGTGGTTGAAACTGACGCACGGTTGCAAGATGTCCACCAGCGCCATTCCGTCGCGATGGGCGAACGCCGCCAGCATCGTCTGTTTGAGGTGTTCCGGGGCGCCGCTGAAACTTCGCGCCACAAAGGAACACTCTTCGACAATCGCAATCGCCAAGGGATTGATCGGCTGCAATTTCTGCCCGTGAACCTGAACGGGCGTGACAAAGCCGATGTCCGAGGTGGGCGACGCCTGGCCCTTGGTCAGCCCGTACACCTGATTGTTGTGGACGAACACCTTGACGCCGATGTTGCGGCGCAAATTATGGAGAAAGTGGTTGCCGCCTTCGCCGTACATGTCGCCGTCGCCGGAAAAGATGGCGACTTCCAGTTCGTGGTTGGCGATTTTGATTCCCGTCGCCGCCGCCAGCGCCCGGCCGTGCAGGCCGTTGAACACGCTGACCGGGATGTTGTGCGGCAGTTTCGCCGCCTGGCCGATGCCGGAAACCAGCACCAGTTTCCCGGTATCGACCGCCCCGGTTGCCAGGACTTCCCGCAATACTTTCAGGATGGAATAATTTCCGCAGCCCGGGCACCACGAGGGTTGGGTA
>JAEWSS010000057.1 GCA_023459755.1 Verrucomicrobiota bacterium
GCATGAAATACTTGGAGAGGCACTCTTCGAACACCTGTTCGGCCTTGAGAATTTTGTCCGGGTCGATATCGAGTTCGTAGTCGGTGCCGCGCAGTTTCTGCCACATCACGAGAATGTCGGCCTGGCAGGTGCCGCCGGAGAGCGGCGACATGGCGAGGTCAACGATGTTGGCGCCGGCTTCGATCGCCGCGAAGTTGCAGGCAACGCTCTGCCCGGCGGTTTCATGGGTGTGGAACTGGATCACAACATCGTCGCCGAGCAGTTTACGGGCGGCCTTGACGGTCTCGTAAACGGTCTGCGGAGTGGAGGTTCCGGAAGCGTCCTTGAACGCGAGGCTGTCGAACGGCACGCCGGCGTCGAGGAAGCTCTTGAGTTTGTCGGCATAGAACTGCGGAGTATGCACATAGGACTCGTGCAGCGACGGCGCAAGCCCCATCATGGTGACGGTGATCTGGTGTTTCACGCCGGCGTCCTTGATGCACTTGCCGGAGAAGGCGACGTTGCGCACATCGTTCAGCGCGTCGAAGTTGCGGATGGTGGAAACGCCGTGCTTGGCGAACATTTTGGCGTGCAGATTGATGATGTCGCGCGACTGGGAGACCAGGCCGACCACGTTGGCGCCGCGGGCCAGTGTCTGGAGGTTAACGTCCGGACCGACCATCTTGCGGATTTTGTCCATGACTTCGAACGCGTCCTGCTGGCAGTAGAAATAGCTGCTCTGGAAAAGTGCGCCGCCGCCGATTTCAAAGTTGCGGGTTCCCGCCGCCAGCGCCGCTTCGATTGCCGGTGCATAGTCTTCGAACTTCACGCGGGCTCCGAGACACGACTGGAATCCGTCGCGGAAGGAGGTGTCCATGAAAGAGATTTTTTTAGCCATTTTTTACCTTCGTTATGTAGTAGTTGTTACACTTGTTGTTTGTCGTGTGTTACTTGCCGGAAGCGCGGAAAGCCGCCACCGCCGCCGCCACCGCCGCCGCCACCGCCGCCGGATCGACCGCCGGAGCTGCCGCTTTCTTGGCCGCCGGTGCCGGAGCCGCAAGCAGATGCTTGTACGGTTCGAGCATTTTGCCCATGATGCGCATCATAAAGTTCATGACCACGAGGAAGATAAAAACCATCCCCATGCCGACGATCATCATTTTGAAGCCTTCGCCGATAAGTTCAGTACTCATTTTTCACCTTGTTTTATATGTTAAGAACTCTTATTTGGTTTTCAAACACGACGGTTCGATTTTTACATCGCCCGAACAGATCTTTTCCAACTCTCCGTTGCGGCGGAGCAGCATTTCCCCGCCGGGGGCGATGTCTTCAAAGATTCCGGTTCTGGCGCCGGAAAAACCGATCACCGTAAGCTCGCGGCCGATCAGCCGGTTTTCCAGCTTCCACTCCGCAAAAAGAGCTTTCGGGTCATTTGAATATATAATATAACGCCGAACGAGGTAAAAAGCCAATCGTTCGGCGAAAAAAAACGGTTTTATCGTCCGTCCGGTTTCATTGAAAACACCGGTGGCGGCCTGGTCGATCGAGGCGAGATCGGCGGCGGTCATGTTCAGATTGACGCCCAGCCCGGCGACTACTCCGTGCAGGCGGTTTTGCGAATCGGTTACGCTTTCGCAGAGCATTCCGGCGAGCTTGGCGGCGCCGACGTAGATGTCGTTCGGCCACTTGAGGTAAACCGCAAGTCCGGGAGCGAGTTCGCGCAGTGTGTCGAGTGCCGCAAGCGACAGCGCGGTGGTGGCTCCGAACGGGTCGTGACAGTTTTTCAGAACGGCGCTTCCGTAAAAGTTTACGCCGCGGGGCGACACCCAGCGCCGGCCAAGACGTCCGCGTCCGGCAGTTTGTGCGGCGGCGCAGACGATGCACCCGTCGCTCAACTCGCTGAAGTGGAGTTTCGCATAACTGTTGGTCGAGTCGGTCTCGTCCAAAAAAACCAATGGTTTATCCATATGCAAATCCGGAGTCCTCGTTGTATTGCCGTTTAAAATACAGCATAATTAAAAAAAATCAAGCCGGGATTCCGCTGGCGGCAGCGGCCGACTTTGTTCACCGCCATGCTCAACCGGAGGTGAAAATCAAAAATCTGCATAACTTATGAAAGCGAAGGTTGATTTTTTATCAAACTTTGGGTATGTCGGGCGGGGCAAAGTTGGTTTTTATATTGAATAAAAAAATATCAATGCTATATTTATTATCAATGCATTTTCAAACAAAGGCAAGGAGACCCTTCAACATGAAAAAAGTTCTTATTCCGACCAAACTTGATAAATTTGCCGCCAAATTGTTGACCGATAAGGGGTTCGCGGTGGTCCAGGACGCCGAAAAACCGCTTGCCGAGCTCGCCGCCGCCAACTCCGACGCCGAAGTTATGATCGTGCGCAGTGAGAAAGTCACTCCCGAGATCATCGACGCGATGCCGAGCCTCAAACTGGTGGTTCGCGCCGGAGCCGGGTTCAACACCATCGACATCAAGTACGCCCGCAAGCGCAACATCGACGTGATGAACACCCCCGGAGCCAACAGCAACGCCGTGGCCGAGGAGGTCGTGGCCATGATCCTCGCGGCCTACCGCTTTGTGATCGCCGGAGACAACTCCACCCGCGCCGGCGGCTGGGATAAGAAAAAGTTCATGGGCAGCGAGCTGACCGGCAAGACCATCGGCATCATGGGGCTTGGCCACATCGGACAGCTGCTGGTGAAGCGGTTGAGCGGATTTGAGGTCAAAGTCCTCGGCTACGACCCCTTCCTGTCATCCGAACTCGCCGAACAGCTGGGCGTCACTCTGGTCAGTGTCGAGGAGATTTTCGCCAAGGCGGACGTCATTTCCCTGCACATCCCGGAAAATGACGAGACCCGCGGCATGATCAACGCCAAACTGTTCGAGCTGATGAGGCCGGGCGCGATGCTGGTCAACTGCGCCCGCGCCGGCATCATCAACGAGGCCGACCTGCGCGCCGCCAAAGCGGAAAAGAAAATCATTTTCTGCAATGACGTTTATCCTAAGGACGAGGCCGGAGACAAAACGGTCAAGGACATCGCCGACATCATGCTTCCCCACCTCGGCGCCAACACCAACGAGGCCAACTTCAACGCCGCCCGCCGCGCCGCCGAGCAGACCATCGACTATTTTGAACACGGCAACACCGCCTGCGTGGTCAATAAGGAGCTGCCGGACAACTTCGATCCGATGTACCAGAAGCTGGCCTATGTTCTTACCGCCATTGCCTATAAATATTTGAATGAGACCCAGCCGAGCAAGATTGCCACCAGCTTTTACGGCAAACTGAACGGATTCGGCAAATGGCTGGTCGCGCCGATTGTGGCGGCGGTTTCCGGTGAAGTCGATCCGCATGACGCGGCCGACGCCGCCGAGTTTCTCGCCCGTCGCGGCGTTGCTTTGGTGAACCGCGAGGTGGACGACTCCAAGAAATACGGAAACGCGATGACCATCGACCTGTTTGCCGGTCAGAACGAGATCCGCACCTGCAGCGTTCGCGGTACCACGGCGGAAAATCATCTGATGATCTCCCGCATCGGCAACTTCGAGCACATCTATCTGGAACCGACCGGAAACATGCTGTTCGTTGAATACGAAGACGCTCCCGGCGTGATCGGCAAGATCGCCGGACTGCTCGGTGAAAAGAATATCAACATCGTCGATATCCGCGCACCGCAGAGCATGAACGGAGCCAAGGCGCTGGCGATTTTCAAGACCAACATCGCCGTGCCGCAGCTGATCGTGAACAAGATACGCGAGGCGGTAAAAGCCTCCAACGCGTTCACTTTCTCCTACAACGCATAAAGCGTTTTTCTGAGACAGCGACCGGAGCCGGTTTTCGGCTCCGGTCTTTTTTTGTCTTGATTTCATCGGGGAAAAGCGGTTGTCGGGGAGGGGGGAGCGCGCCCAAAAGTTTCACGGCCGGGTTTTGAGGTGATACAATTTTGTGTCGGTTTCACGATCGGACAAGCTCAAAAACAGTTGGCACGTCATTTGCTTTCAAGCAGTCAAAAATCAGCAAAGGAGGTAAAATGAAGCTGATAATCGCCTACATCAAACCGGAACGGCTCAATTCGGTCAAACAGGAATTGTACAGTCGCAA
>JAEWSS010000058.1 GCA_023459755.1 Verrucomicrobiota bacterium
ATCGCAAAAACCTTACCATCAACGAGTTACAGATCAGATTCCGGCAAAATCTCACCGTTCCGGCCGTTTACGAGCGTGTGCGCGGTGTGTTTGCGCCTCCGGTAAGAACGACGTTTTCGGTCTGACCGGGTGTCTCGGAGTCTCAGAACGGTCTTAATTCTGAGTTTCCCTGAGCTTTTTTTACGGAATTGTTTATTTCCCCCTGCGAAAAGTTTCAATTTGAATAGCATGCGGAATCTCGAAACAACCTGAAGTATGTTTCTTCAGATATTCGCGCAATGAAAGATCGAATTGCCGGACAACCTCTTGACTGAGCGATGCGCCTACTCCCCGGCAACTGCGCATTCGCCCGCACCACGAGTCAATGGTAAACGATAAATTTTCCCGATAAATATGAACCGTCTCCAATTCCCAATTTTTATGAGCCCACTCCGGCAGGACATAGTCGGTCAAGCGATATCCCCCGCCGGACCATTTGGGATTGAAGCGCAAAACAATTTCTTCCGTTTTGGCGGCTAATTCGGATTCAAACGGCAACCACTCCATGGAGATGCGGCAAAATTTCCCGTTTGCAGTTAAAATTCTTTGCAGTTCTTCAAGAAATTTCGGGATGTCAAAGTACAAAAAACATTGACATGCTGTAACCAAGTCGAACGTTTGCGTTCCAAATGGAGAGGACTCCGCCGGAGCAACGGCATAATGAATATTACGTCCAGCCGAAAGCTTTTTAGCTTCTTCTATTTGCTCCGCGGATAAATCCGTTGCCCATATCCGATTTTTAGAATCATCCCAATGCCGGGGCAAAACCCCCGTTCCCGTTCCGACATCCAATATTGTCATACCGGGATATATTATGCCAAAATTTTGCAATTTTTGAAATAAAGAATCAGGATAAATATCGCGATACTTTGCGTAGTCCGGGGCGGTCTTGCCAAAATCAAAACCATTCCCGCCATCAATATGTTGAAACATTAAGTTGTCCACAACTGCTCACTCCATAAAAATACTGTTCCAAAAAATAAAAGCGAAAAAAGTAATTTTCCACTTTTAAAAGCCACCCGGACACATTTCACGCCGAAAACAGCCTCTTGAGAATAATATATCCTCGTTTTGTTGTTTACGCAAAAAGCCATTAGTCAGGGGGCGTTGAATACAGCGCCCCGCTTGTCTGGACGGTTTTCAATTCACAAATCAGTGTAAACAGCGTTGAGATACAGTAGCCTTATTCTTTCTTAGTGCAAGGTCGTAAAATAATTTTCATGCAGCGTTTTGCAGCTCCATGCGGCATGAATCCGCAAGGCTGGCGATCCCGTCCCATATTACACTTGCGTCTGCCGTGTCTTGCAAATATTTTCATTTGATGTATTGTAGCAACTGCGAATTTTTGCGAAAACGCATATCGATAATTGCAAAAATATACACATGCCGGCCCCCTCGGCGGGGATAACCGCCATCGGAACGAAGAACCGCTTAAGATAAGGAGATGTAGTGAAATGAGTGTTTACGACCAATGCCCGGTGCTGGAGAACAATCGTTTCCGGTTGCGGCTGATCAAGCGTGAGGATGTTGACGACTTGTTGAAAGTATACAGCGACAAAAACGCCCTGCCGTTTTTCAACAGCGACAACTGCAACGGCGACAACTTTTATTATCCAAACAAAGAACGCATGGCAAAAGCGGTTGATTTTTGGCTTGATGCGTATAAGTGCCGCGGATTCGTTCGCTTCTCAATTGTGGACAAACAGGACGGCGGCAAGGTGATCGGAACCATTGAACTCTTTGGTGGAAAATCGGCGGCGGCACTCGACGATTTCGGCGTTTTACGGCTGGATGTGCGCAGCGACTATGAGAAAAAGGAATTGCTGACCGGCATTCTGAGCGTTGTCGCTGAACCGGCATGTGAACTGTTTTTCTGCCGTGCGCTCCTTACCAAAGCGCCCGTCTACGCGGTTGAACGTCTTGCGGCATTGAAAGATTTGGGCTTTACGCCTCGCGTCAAACCGCTGCGTCGCCCGCCGCGCCGGTTTTATGACTATTGGCAGCTTCAGTCTGAAAAATGGGAAACGATGCAGTAAAAGTCCCAGTCCATTAAATGACTTTTTCTCCAAACGTTGACGGACTGTCCCGCCGGACATTTTTTTATCGAATTTAACGCACCACGCTTCGGAGGCCGGCTCTCCGCGAAGTATTTTGAAGAAACCGGACGCGAAGATAAAAGCTGTCCGCCGAAGACGGTTCGCAAATTTTACAGGCGTCGATCAGGCGTCGATCAGGCGCCGACCGCGAAAATACCGCACATCAGCCGCACCGCCGCAGCAAAAAATCGTCTTATGTTTCAACCCGACTTGAAAAACCGGCGGAAAGAGTTATAATACTTCCACAATGTGTACGGCGGACGGTCGTTATAACGGCACGTCCGGGGCGCCAGCCCGGAAAGACCGACTTTACAATGGAGATGTGATGTCATGAACGCGATCCGACAAACTGCCATGCCGCCGGCAATGATCCTCTGCGGCGGCCGGGGCACCAGACTTATGGATGTAGCCGAACTGCTGCCCAAGCCGATGGTTGCAATCGGAGAATTTCCAATCGTCTGGCATGTGATGCGTTCATTCGCGGCCTTCGGCGTCAAGCGGTTCATCCTGTGCCTGGGATACAAACGCGAGGCGTTTGTCGATTATTTTGTCAACTATCTGACCAGAACCTCGGACGTCACCGTGTCGCTTAACGACAACAGCAAACTGAAATTCCACTCCGGCGGCCAACCGCTCGACTGGGAGGTCACGCTGGCCGGAACCGGCCTCGACTCCATGACCGGATGCCGGGTCTTCCGCGCCGCAAAATATCTTGCGCCAGACGACCGCAACTTCTTTCTGACCTACGGCGACGGCGTGGCCGATATAAATATCGAAGCGCTTTTCCGACAGCACACCGAATCGGGCAAACTCATCACCATCAGCGCAGTACACCCGGAGGCCAGATTCGGCGAGATCGTACTGGACGGCAATGACGTCCTCCGGTTCGACGAAAAACCGCCGCACGCCTCCGGTTATATCAACGGCGGATATATGATGGTCGAACGCGACTTTGTCGCCCGCTATCTGGCCGACGACGAGTCTTTATTTTTCGAGCGCGCCCCGATGCGCCGCGCGGCGGAAGACCATCAGATGCAGGTATTCAAACACGAGGGCTTCTGGCAGTGCATGGACAACCCGCGCGAATATGAACTGCTCAACTCCCTGTGGCGCTCCGGCGCGGCTCCGTGGACGAAATATTGGAAATAATCCCCATGTTCAACAACATATACGCCGGACGACGGGTGCTTTTGACCGGACATACCGGATTCAAAGGCTCATGGCTCGCTTTATGGCTGCGGCAACTCGGAGCGGAGGTTTGCGGCGTCGCACTGCCGATGGAGACGCCCAACCACTTTGATCTGCTGAATCTGAAACTGCGCTCCGAATTGTCCGACATCCGGGACGGCGGACAAATCAAGGATATTTTTGCCGACTTCAAACCGGAAATCGTTTTTCATCTCGCCGCTCAGCCGCTGGTTCGGCGCGGCTACCGGGAACCGGACGTCACTTTTGAGGTCAACGTCATTGGAACCGTCAATGTGCTGGAGGCGGTGCGCCGAACCCCGTCGGTCAAGGCCGTGGTCGCGGTCAGCAGCGACAAATGCTACGAAAATATCGGACTTAACCGCGCCTGCCGCGAAACCGACCCGATGGGCGGCTACGACCCTTACAGCGCCAGCAAAGGATGCATGGAGCTGGTCGTCTCCTGTTATCGCCGCAGTTTTTTAAACACCGCCCGGAACGAAACGCCGCATCGGGTTCTGCTGGCCGGCGGACGGGCCGGCAACGTGGTCGGCGGCGGCGACTGGGCGGCCGACCGGCTGGTGCCGGATCTCATGAAAGCGGCGGCGGAAGGCCGGAGCGCCGAAATCAGAAGTCCGCACGCCGTCCGCCCGTGGCAGCATGTTCTGGAGCCGTTGTCGGGCTATCTGTCACTGGGACAGCGGCTTTGGCAGGGTGAGACCGCATTCGCCGACGGCTGGAATTTCGGTCCGGCGGATAATGAAAATATTACGGTGGAGCAGGCGGTCGACGCGCTGGCCAAGTCTTGGAATGCGATAAGTCCGCGGTTCAATTCCCCGGTCGATGCCCCGCACGAGGCGGAGGCGCTGCGGCTGGATTCGACAAAGGCGCGGTCGCTTCTCAACTGGCGCGGCGTATGGTCGCCGCGGACGGCGTTTCAGCGCACCGCCGAATGGTACAAGGCGTTCTATTGCAGCAACCGCGTCAATACGCCGGACGATCTGGCGGAATATATCGCCGCCGCCCGGGAGGAAAAACTGGCATGGACAAAGTAAAACAACTGCATGACGAGATCATCGCAAAGGTGAAGGAATATTATCTGGCGGCGCACGCACCAGGACAGAATGCGCCGTTTGTTCCCGGAGAAAGCCGAATCAATTACGCCGGACGGGTTTTCGACGAAAAAGAGCTGGTGAATCTGGTCGATTCCAGTCTGGAATTCTGGCTCACCGCCGGACGCTACGCCAATCAATTTGAGCGCAAACTCGCTGGATATCTGGGCGTAAAATATGCCCTGCTGGTCAATTCCGGAAGTTCGGCCAATCTGCTGGCGTTCGCCGCCCTGACCTCGCCGCTGCTGAAAGAACGCCGCATCCGGCGCGGCGACGAAGTCATCACCGTCGCCTGCGGATTTCCGACCACGGTGGCGCCGGTCGTCCAATACGGCGCGGTGCCGGTTTTCGTGGACGTTGAAGCCGGAACCGCCAATATCGACGCGGCGCAACTTGAAGCCGCCAGGTCGCCGCGCACCCGGGCGGTGATGGCCGCACACACACTGGGCAACCCGTTTAATATCAAAGCGGTCAAGGCGTTCTGCAAAAAATACGATCTGTTTCTCATCGAGGACAACTGCGACGCCCTCGGGTCGACATACGACGGCGTACTCACCGGTACGCACGGCGACATCGGAACCTCAAGTTTTTACCCGCCGCACCACTTGACCACCGGCGAAGGCGGCGCCGTCTATACCGACGATCCGCTGCTGCAAAAAATCATGCTCTCCATGCGCGACTGGGGACGCGACTGCTGGTGCCGCCCCGGCGTGGACAACACCTGCAAATGCCGATTCACCAAACAGTTCGGCACACTTCCCGTCGGCTATGACCACAAATACGTTTACAGTCACTTCGGCTACAACCTGAAAGCCGGCGACCTGCAGGCGGCGGTCGGCTGCGCCCAGCTGGATAAACTGCCAATGTTCGTCGAGCGGCGCAAAGCTAATTTCCAACGTCTGTACGACAACTTGAATGATCTGCCGCAGCTGCGGCTTTTTGAAAAATATCCGGAAAGCGATCCGGCGTGGTTCGGATTTTTGATCACGCTTACCGACGAAGCCGGGTTCAGCCGCAACGATCTGGCGCGTGATCTGGAGGCTCACAACATCCAGACCCGCAACCTTTTCGCCGGAAATCTGACCCGGCATCCATGTTTTGAAGCGTTGCGGCAAAACCGCGATTACCGGGTGGCCGGGCCGCTGGAAAACACGGACAAAATAATGAACGACGCATTCTGGATCGGCGTTTATCCCGGCATGGACAACGCAAAACTGGATTATATGGCCGCCGTCGTCCGCAACTATATAAACAACTCCAAAGAAACGGTTTGAATTATGACAAAAATCAGCATCGTCGGCGGATGTTACAACGAAGCGGAAAACCTGCCGCCGCTGTATGAACGGTGCATGAATGTTCTGCGCAAGTTCCCGGAATACGACTATGAGTTCATCATCGAGGACAACTGCTCGACCGACAATACCCGCGCCGTACTTCGTCGGCTGGCGGCGGCCGACCGCAGATTCAAGGTCATTCTGAATGCCGGCAACTTCGGCCACATCCGTTCGCCGTTCAACGCGCTGCTGAATGCTTCCGGCGACGCGGCGGTGTTGATGTGTACCGACTTGCAGGAGCCGCCGGAGGTGATCGAACAATTTATCCAGGCTTGGCGGAACGGCAGCAAAGTGGTGGTCGGCGTGCGTTCCGGAACTAAAAGCGGGGTGATCATGGAGACGCTCCGGCGCGGTTACTATGGGCTGCTGAAGCGATTTTCGGATGAACAGCCGGTGATTCCGCGTTTTACCGGATTCGGATTGTACGACCGGTGTTTTATCGAGGCGCTGAAGCAGTTTCACGAGCCGTATCCGTATTTTCGCGGACTGGTCAGCGAAATCGGATTCCGGCGAACCGAGGTGCCGTTCGTTCAGGACCGGCGTCGGCACGGACGCACAAAAAACAACTGGATGACGCTTTACGACATGGCGATGACCGGATTCGTCAATCACACCAAACTGCCGTTGAGACTGGCGGTGTTTGCCGGCTTTCTGGTTGGCCTGTTCAGCTTTATAACCGCGATCGTGTACTTTGTGCTGAAACTGTGCATGTGGGACACCTTTCAGCTCGGGCTGGCGCCGCTGGTGATCGGCATGTTCTTTCTTGCGGCGGTGCAGCTGGTGTTCATCGGGATCATCGGGGAATATCTCGGCGCGGTCTGGACTCAGGTGAAAAACCGGCCGCTGGTGGTGGAGGAAGAGCGGATCAATTTCGATTGACGTCCCCTCTTCGCCCCGCCGTTGCGAAAGCACCGTTGTCCGAGATTTTTGAAAAATAAAACTGGATGCTCCGGAGCCGTTTACTTATAACACCGGGAGATTTTATGGCGGCAACAATTTTTGACCTCATAAAAATAATCAGCGACAAATGTGCCATAAAACCGGAGAAAATCAAACCGGACTCAAAACTGGTTGCGGATCTCGGTATCGGCGGCGATGACGGGTATGAACATCGCCATATTGGGATGGCTTGTCATGATAAGTCAATAGCGTTGGAAGCCGGATTCAGCGCGGCCCCAAAAAACTCAAGCTCCGCATCCGGACAAAATGTCATTGCTTCGACTAACAAAATAATGGTTCAACGCGTTCCTCCGAATACGTCCGCCCTCGATTCCGGCGCTTGAAAATAACAAAAAAAATGCTATTTTAATTGTGACATTATACATCTTGTTGTTCGGCAAAACGCCGAATTACCCGGTGGATTGGGAATGTTACCGTGGAAAACAGGCGGCATCACTTTCAGCGGCGGCAAAAAAGGCAGAAAAAAATGAATCCGTTAATCAGCATCATAGTTCCGATCTACAACACCGATTTCCGTTTGCGCGCCTGCATCGACTCAATTCTGGCTCAAGACTACCGCCCCATTGAAATAATCCTGGTAAACGACGGGTCAACCGACGGTTCGGCCGCGATATGCAGCGAATATTCACAAAAATTCCCGCAGATAATAAAATTTATAGACGGTCCCAACGGCGGCAGCAGCGTTGCGCGCAACCGCGGTCTGGAAGCGGCAGTCGGCGAATGGGTCTGGTTCTGCGACTCCGACGATGTTTTTGAACCGGATTTCTGTTCCTATCTGCTGAATTACGCCCAACACGCGAACGCCCAGATCGCCTGCTGTGCCCTGATCTGCGATGACAGTGCCCAGCCGGACATCCGGATGAACGTAAAAGTGACCGGCGAAGAAGTTTTTGACCGCGATGCCCTCCTGCGCCGCTGGATTTGGCCGCTGCTCCGAGTTGAGCCGGGGTCAACTGCAACTCACGGACAAGTGTCTATCGCCTTACTGCGACGCGACGTGATCGAAGAACACAATCTGCGCTTTATTCCCGGCCTCAGTATCTGCCAGGACGAGGCGTTCTGCCTTAATTATCTTATGTATGTTGAGCGTGCCGCAATGTCGGATCGCGTTCTTTATCATTATCTGTCAACCAATAATTCGGCCTGCAAACGGTTCTTTCATCACCGGAACGCCACGGCCAGCTATCGACGCGTCACCTGCTGGAGCATGCTCTGGCAAAACCGCCTCTCGGTCTTTCTCAAACTTGATTTGAAACGCGACTTCCCGACCGCCGGGTCCGTTTTGATGCCGACCGCCTGCTATCACCGCATGCGCTGGGTCTGCGAC
>JAEWSS010000059.1 GCA_023459755.1 Verrucomicrobiota bacterium
ACCGCCTTTGAGGAGGCACTGCGACTTTCACACCGCTTCTTCGCCTCGCACGGCGGCGTTGCCTCCGATTACGGCCTGACCAATGTTCCGTCGGCGTGTCCGGATCGCGCCGCCGCTGAAAAAATCCTGCATAAGGCTCTGGGCCATCACTTGGTCAATCACGAAGAAACCGATATTTTCGCCGCCGCCGCGCTTGATTTCTGCCTGCGGCTTGACGCCGAAACGAACTGGGTCGCCCAGCTGCATATCGGTGCCGAACGCAATATCCGGACCGGCCTGTTCTCCCGCTTGGGCCCGGACGCCGGAGGCGACAGCGGCAACTTTTCAATCCCGCTTTTTCCGGCGCTGCCCCGCCTGTTGAACCGCTTTGATTCACAACTCAAAATGGTGCTTTACTGTCTTGATCCGGCGCATTACGCCACCTTGTCCGGTCTGGCGCGCGACTTCGGGGCAAATGTCCGCACCGGCGCAGCATGGTGGCTGTGCGATTCGCCGTCCGGAATACGACGCCAGCTTGAGACCGCCGCCGATATTGAACTGCTTTCACTCCACCCCGGAATGGTGTCCGACTCGCGGAAACTGCTCAGTTTTCAGTCGCGTTTTGAGCTTTTCCGCCGGGTGCTGGCTGATTTTCTCGGCGACATGACTGAAAAAAAACGAATATCTCCGGACACGGCGTTCGCCATCGCCCGCCGCGTCGCCTACGACAATCCCGGAAGTTTTTATTTCGGTCACACTGTACCGAACCAATAAAAAGGGATGCCCGAGCGGACATCCCTGACTTTCGTCTCTTCTCCGGCGGCGCAGTGAATCCCGCGCCGCCCACGACCTCGATCAATAGTCGTAGATTTTATTACGGTTGCGGCGCCGTTCAATCTCGTTGAGAATGATCTTGCGCATACGCATGTGTTTCGGCGTGACTTCCAGAAACTCATCGTCGTCGATATATTCCAGCGCCTGTTCCAAACTCATCAATGCCGCCGGAACAATCTTCAGCGCCTTGTCGCTGCCGGAAGCGCGCATATTGGTCAACTGCTTGGCGCGCTGAACGTTGATCATCAGATCGCCCTCCTTGCAGTGCTCGCCGACCACCATACCCTCGTAACATTCGTCATTCGGGTTGATGAAGAAGGTGCCGCGCGGCTGAAGCGCGTCGATCGCATAAGCCATCGCCTTGCCGGGGAACATGGAAATCAGCACGCCGTTGGCCCGCGACGGAATTTCGCCTTTGTACGGCTCGTAATGCGAGAACCGGCTGGCCACCACCGCTTCGCCGCCGGACAGTGTCAGCGCCCGCGAGCGCAGACCGATCAAGCCGCGGGTCGGAATCGCAAACTCCAGCATCTGCCGGGTTCCACGACCTTCCATCTTAAGCATTTCGCCGCGCCGCTGGCCGACCAGTTCGATGATTTTTCCGGCGTATTCGTCCGGCACGTCCACATCAAGCTGCTCAATCGGCTCCTGTTTGACGCCCTCGATCTCCTTGAAGATCACATGCGGTCTGGCAACGCTCATCTCGTAGCCCTCGCGCCGCATATTTTCAATCAGGATTGAAAGATGCAGCACGCCGCGGCCGGAGACCTTGAACGCGTCGCCGCCGAACTCCTCGACCCGCAGCGCAACGTCGCGCTCGGTTTCGGCGAACAGCCGTTCGCGCAGGTGGCGGCTGGAAACATATTTGCCGTCCTGACCGAACAGCGGCGAGTCGTTGACCCGGAACAACATACTGATGGTCGGCTCGTCCACCGCGATCACCGGCATCTGTTCGGGATGTTCGGGATCGGTAACGGTATCGGAAATATCGATGTCGGAGATGCCGACGATGCCGCAGAGGTCGCCGCATTCAACGCAGTCGGTTTCCTTGCGGCTGATGCCTTCGAAAGTGAAAAGCTGCTTGATCGTCGCCGGTTCGATACGGCCGTCACGCTTGACGATGGAGAGCGTTTTGCCGAGCTTAAGGTCGCCGCGGTAAACGCGGCCGATACCAATGCGGCCGACATAATCGGAATAGTCGAGCGTTGCCACCTGAGCGAGCACCGGGCCTTCAACCCGCGGCGGAGCCGGAATGTATTCGAGAATCGCATCCATCAGCGGCAGAATTGAATCGCGTTTTTCGGAAAGATCGCGCACGCACCAGCCGTCCCGTCCGGAAGCGAAAAGCACTGGAAAATCGAGCTGTTCGTCGCTGGCGTCGAGTTCGCAGAACAGGTCGAACACCTTGTTGATGATCTCCTGCGGACGGGCGTCCGGCTTGTCGATCTTGTTGATGACGACCACCGGGCGAAGGTTGAGTTTCAGCGCCTTGCTCAGCACGAACCGCGTCTGGGGCATCGGCCCCTCGGCGGCGTCGACCAGCAGCAGAACGCCGTCGGCCAGTTTGAGCACGCGCTCCACCTGACCGCCGAAGTCGCTGTGTCCGGGAGTGTCGATCACGTTGATCTTCACCCCTTTATACTGAATACTGATGTTTTTTGCCAGAATGGTGATGCCGCGTTCACGTTCGATGTCGTTGCTGTCCAGAAAACACTCGGCGACTTCCTGATTGCGGCGGAACACTTGTGCCTGCTTTAAGATCTGATCGACCAGGGTCGTCTTACCGTGGTCAACGTGGGCGATGATCGCAATATTGCGGATTTCCTGCATATAACTCCCTCATGAAATGATAGGTATTTAATATACCCCCAAAACATGAATTATCAATCGCTTCCGCTTTTTTTTCGGCAAAAAACTTAAGCGGCGTCCGCCGCGGGTGCGGCCGGAGCCGGTTCAGACTCGCCGGCAGTCGCGTCCTGACCGGCGGAAGCCTTGTCGCGGACATAGAAAATATCATATACCCGGCGTTCGCCTTCATGGTCGAATTTCCGGTTGTCGCTCGGATAATTGAACACGCCGGACTCCGAAGTCCACATGGTGGTTGAGCCGCCGCCGTCCATGTTGATGGCGAAAACGCAGCCGATACGCTGCATGAAGTCGGCCAGATTGTAGCATGAAACGCCGCTGGCATGCCCCTGAGCGCGGCCGTCGAACGTGACCAGATACAGCACATTGTCGGCGGTGACGCCGATCGCCGTGCGGTTATGCCGGCCGGGAATGTGGTCGTAGGTCCCGATGCCGTCATAGATCTCGCCGTTCCAGACCAGAAGCGGAAAACCGGCACGGAAGTTTTCGCAGTTGTTCACCGCGTCGTCGCCGTTCTTGTAAAACGTCACGGCATTGCCGGTGAACCCGATAAG
>JAEWSS010000060.1 GCA_023459755.1 Verrucomicrobiota bacterium
TTGTCACCCTGCCGCGCAGTTCGCCGAGCAAATGCTGAAAATCCTGTTGAACCAGAACGTCGGTTCCGGCGGTTGGCTCGTCGAGCAGCAGCAGCTCCGGGTTGCCCACCAGCGCCCGGGCCAGCAATAATCGCTGGCGCTGACCGCCGGAAAGTTCATAAAAACGGCGGGTCGCCAGTTCGGAAATGCCAAGCTGCTCCATCACTTCGCGGGCGCGGCGGCGCTCGGAAGCGGAAAAAAACGGCCGCCAGCATGAACGCAGAACGCCCTGCAGCACCACTTCTCCGGCGCCGATCGGGAACGCCGGGTCCGGCGCCACACTCTGCGGCATATAGCCGATCCGGCGGCGGGCGGCGGAGGGCGGCTGGCCGAAAATCGCGATTGAGCCGGAAGACGGCGACAGGAGGCCGCAGATCAGGCGCAGCAGCGTCGATTTTCCGCCGCCGTTCGGCCCCACGATGCATCCGACGTCACCGCGGTTCACCGTAAAGGAGACATCCTCCAGCACCGGAGAACTCTCCGCGTAACGGAAGTATAATTTATTCACCTCGATCACAGCGCTCATTTTATCTCCGCGAAGCCGAGTTTGAGTTTTGCGGTCAAATCAATAAAATTTGCCGTTGGATCAACCGGCAGAGGATCGATCATTTCGAGCCGGCAGCCCAGCATTCCGGCCGCCGCCGCCGGAAGCGACGGATTAAACTGAGTTCCGGTATAAAGCACGGTCACGCGGGAGGCGCGGGCGGCGGCCAGCACTGCTTCAAGTTCGCGCGGCGACGGGTCCTTGCCGGCCGGTTCCACCGCGCGCTGAATCAATCCGAAGTCGCGGGCGAAATAACCGAACGCCGGGTGAAAAACATAGAATTCTTTTCCGCGATACGGCGCAAGTTCGGCGGCGATCCGGGTGGACAGCGCCCGCATGTCCGCCGCGTATTTTTCGGCATTGGCGCGAAACTCGGCGGCAAGTTCCGGATAGGTGTCGGCCAATATTTCTCCGCAGCTCTCGGCGATAACCGCGCAGTTTTCCGGAGACATCCACACATGGGGATCGCCAAATTCGGCGGCGTCCGTTCCATGTTCGTCGTGTCCGCCGTCGTGATCGTGCTCCTCGAACGGCAGACGTTCAAGCTCCGGCGCCAGCATGCGGACTTTGCCGCCGGAACCGGCCACCGCGTCGGCCAGTCTCAGCTCGCTCCGCATTCCCAGCGAAAGATACACGCCGCCGTGCTGGAGTCCGCGAAGGTCGCCGGGCGACGGCTCGTATTCATGCGCGTCTTTGCCCGGAGGAACAATCACGCTGACTTCAACACCGGAGCCGGCCACCGTGCGAACAATCGCGCCGACCGGGGCCGTAAGCACCGCCACCCGCCGGCAGTTTTTCGAGTCGCCGTCCGAGCAGCCGCAGAAAACAAGCAATGCGGAGAACAGTGCGGCAATTTTTATTTTTGAGGTTGATACTGTTGTCATGATCTATTAATATACCACCTTGCATCGTGATTACAAGAGCCGGTGCCGTGGTTCAAATCGGCTTTTATTTTTATAACTGGTTGAAAAAACAGGTTTAGCGGCTATATTAACCTCCAGATAAGTTTCTTTTGCTTTTTCTATTATTACAAATAAACATATTGGAAGCGGTAATGACAAAGATTTTTCTGACCGGAATCACCGGGTTGGTCGGGAGCAGTTTCGTGGTGGCTCTCCTTCGGGAGCGCAAAGATGTCGATATAGTTTGCATGGTTCGTCCCGACTACACCGGAGCCGTTCTGCCAAGAGTGGAAAAAGCGGTGCGCGAACAGTGCGAGTTCGACAACTGCATGGAAGATTATGAAAAAATCATGAGTCACGTTTCCGCCGTCGGCGGCGATGTCACCACCATGGTTCCGTCCGAATTGGTGAAACTGCCGGAAATGGCCGGAGTTGACACCGTGTTCCACTGCGCCGCCGACGTCAACCTCGGCAAGGACGCCAACGGACGCACCTTCCGCATCAACTACAACGGAACGGTCAACATGCTCGAACTGGCGAAACTCCTGAAGGTAAAGGCGTTCCATTACGTCAGCACCGCGTACGTCGCCGGCAAACTTGCCGGTCGCGCCATGGAAAACATTCCGCTGGAGCGCGGGTTCAACAATCCTTACGAGGAAAGCAAGTGCAAGGCGGAAATGCTGGTCCGTAACTGCGGCATTCCGTTTTCGATCTATCGTCCGGCCATCATCACCGGACGGCTTTGCGACGGCCGCATCCGCAAGCCGCTGGCATTTTACCGCATACTTGAATTTCTGGCCAAGCTCAAGAAACATCACTGCGGCAAGGCGAAACTTGATCCGGCCTCGGTGGTCAATATGGCCATTCATTTCCGCGCCATTCCGTCCGAACACGTCTATTTCGTGCCGATCGATTATGTGCAGAGGGCGATTACCGCGCTGTTCCAGACGCCGGTGGTCAACCGCACCTACCACGTCACCGGAAACAGCCCGGTGTCCACGCTTCAGATCGACGTGGCGATGTGCAAATTCCTCCGGCTTACCGGAGTCAGCGTCGACAAGGACAACGTTCCGGCCGGAAGCGACGAAAAGCTTATGACCAGATTCCTCGGCGACCTGCTGCCGTATTTCTCAAGCGACATTGTGTTCGACCAGACCAACATTGTGGCCGCGCTCGGCTCCGAATTCATCAATTGGGAATTCGGCACCAAAGGTCTTGAAGTTCTTATGCGCTCCTACTACGCCGACTTCTTCCCGGATGTGCCGTGGCTTGCCGAACTGGTCAATATCTACGACAAATCCGCTCATACGGAAAAATAACGGAGAGCGGCCGTGAGAATCGATTTTCACGTCCATCTGTATCCGGAAAAAGTGGCGGCCAAGGCGATTGAGTTCACCCGGACGCTCGGCTTGAATCCGGATACCGACGGGACACGCGACGGACTTGAACGATCCATGGACGCCGCCGGCATCGACTTCGCCGTCGGCATGCCGATTGTGATGAAGCCGGAGAACACCGCTTCGGTCAACGGCTACGCCGTCGCCAACAACCACGGCCGCATAAAGATGTTCGGCAGCGTGCATCCGCTGGATTCCAATGCCGCCGACACCATAAAGTCGGTGGCTGAAAGCGGACTTCTCGGCATAAAGATCCACCCGGAATATCAAAAAATCGATATTACCGCACCGGAAATGGCACCGATCTGGGAAAAGTGCATTGAATTGAAACTTCCGGTGCTGATTCATGCCGGTCAGGACATTGCATTCAAACCGCCGTTTCATTCCGACCCGACTCGAATTGCCGCGGTTGCGCAGCGATACCCCGAACTTACGCTGATCGCCGCTCATTTCGGCAGTTGCCTGATGTGGGACGAGGTGGAACGCGAACTGCTGGGCAAACCGGTCTGGCTGGATCTGTCAATGGCAATCGAGGCGCTGCCGGCTGAAAGGCTGACCTCCATGATCCGCCGCCATGGCGCCGATCATGTGCTGTTCGCCAGCGACTCGCCATGGTTCAGTCAAAAAACCGCGATTGAAAAATTCAACGCGCTTGAGCTTTCCAACGCGGAACGGGAAAAAATCTGTTCCGGCAATGCAGTCGCCATTCTCGGAAAATTCTGATAAAAGCCACAAAAAACGCCTCTTCGACGATATTTGACACAACTTACAGTTCCTTTACGCTCGAAATTTCCGGCAACTGATAGATTTTTAATTTGAAGTATTCGCGGTCGCGAAAACCGTAGGCTTGCTTTATGAGCCATCG
>JAEWSS010000061.1 GCA_023459755.1 Verrucomicrobiota bacterium
CGTCTTCGGCTTCGTTATTAAAGAATATATCCGCCTGACCGGTGAGGTTATCGCCGGAACCGCAAAACCGGAGGACGTGTTCATTCCTTCCGCCCTTCGCAAAGTCGGAAATACTCCGACGGCAGAACGAAAATTCCTCCAATCCATGCTGACTCAGCTGAATTCGCTTTACCGGGAATACTGCGATGTTTTTCAGTCCACCGCGCCAAACCGCCGGGAACAGCTCGACATCATCCGGGAAAAATGCCGGGAACAACTTGCAGTGCTCCCCCTGAACGCAGACCAGTGCTCCGAATTCATGGCGTCCATCGCCGATTTGTTCATGGTTCCCGCCTCCGGAACGCTCTCCGACGATGCGCTGAAAATATTCCCGGAAGGCGAACTCAAATTTATCGATGAAAAATTTCTGTTCGACCGCAACGAAATTATTCCGGCCATAAATTCGGCGGCAAAAGCCTTCAGCGCTCTTCAGTCCGCCAGACACCGGATGCTGGAACAGAATCTCCGGCTGGCAGTCACCATCGCCAAGGGATATTCCGGACGGTCCGACTCCGTTACCCTCAACGACATTGTACAGGAAGGCAACCTCGGGCTGCTGCGGGCAATCGAAAAATTCGACTTTGAACTCGGATACAAATTTTCCACCTATGCGATCTGGTGGATAAAACAGAATATTTCCCGTTTTTTGGCCGACCGCTCGCGCATCATCCGCATTCCGGCGCACATGATCCAAACCATTTCCGCCATGAACAACGCCGAACAGCGTTTCATTTTGGAGAACGGACGCGAACCGTTGATCGAAGAGCTGGCCATGACGCTGGAAATGCCGGTGGCGCGAATCAGCGCCATTCGGAAAATGGCACGCCAGCCGGTCTCGCTTCAGGCACAGGTGTCTTCCGACGACGACAGCGGCACGCTGGAGGATATTCTGCCGGACGACAACGCCGCCGAACCGGCCGACATCGTCAACAACAACACCCTCAGCGAACAGCTTCACCATGTTGTGTCGCTGCTGCCGGAACGCGATCAGGCCATCATAATCGACCGGTTCGGACTTTTCGGCCATCCGGCGCGCACGCTGGCCGAGCTGAGTGAAAAATTCGGGCTTACCCGCGAACGGGTCCGCCAGCTTGAAGCCAGGATTCTCAAGCGGCTCCGTTCGCCGGAGATGCTGAAATATTTTGATATAAAGTAACCGGAGAAAGCATGTCCAGTTCAATTTCGATTGCCGGCGTCGGCAAAAGTTTCGCAAAGAACAAACCGGTGTTGTCCGGAATAAACCTTGAAATCGCCGCCGGAGAACTTTTTTTTCTGCTTGGACCGTCGGGCTGCGGAAAATCCACACTTCTGCGCATTATTGCCGGGCTGGAAACTCCGGACTTCGGGTCGATCAAATTTGACGACCGGGAAATAACAAAACTGCCGCCGGAACGCCGGCACACCGCGATGGTATTCCAGAACTACGCATTGTGGCCGCATCTTTCCGTGTTTGAAAATGTCGCGTTCGGCCTGAAAGCGGCGCACTGCGACGCCAGACAAACCGCCGAAAAGGTCAACGAGGCGCTGGCGCTGGTTCGTCTGCCCGGCATGGGCGACCGCCGGATCGCGTCGCTTTCCGGCGGCCAGCAGCAACGGGTGGCGCTGGCCCGCGCGGTGGCGGTGGAGCCGGCGGTGCTTCTGCTCGACGAACCGCTGTCAAATCTTGACGCCAGACTGCGCGACACCATGCGCGAGGAAATCCGCCGGGTGGTGAAGGCAAAAGGCCTGACCGCCGTCTACGTCACCCACGACCGGCGCGAAGCGCTGGCCACCGCCGACCGCGCCGCGATCATGCACAACGGACTGCTTGAGCAATGCGCGGCGCCGCGTGAACTGTATATCAAGCCGGCGTCGCCGTTTGTGGCGGAGTTTCTGGGCGACGCGAACTTTGCCGAAGGCTGTGCCTGCGGCGGAGAAGTCGTCACTCCGC
The DNA here is from genome assembly GCA_023459755.1 of Verrucomicrobiota bacterium. Classification (GTDB taxonomy): domain Bacteria; phylum Verrucomicrobiota; class Lentisphaeria; order Victivallales; family Victivallaceae; genus CALXXL01. The sequence continues at coordinate 1,970 of JAEWSS010000061.1, forward strand.
TCGGGAAATGGATGCTGCCGGGAGCCGCCGACGGTGCGGTAAAACTGATGTTCCGGCCGGAGTCGCTGCGGCCGGCCGGCAAAGAAACTCCGGCCGGAATGCTGCGTTTTCGCGGCAGAATCACCGGCGAACTGTATGCCGGAGAATACGCGGTATACACCATCGCGGCGGCCGGTATGACGCTGAAGATGCTGATGTCGCCGCCGGCCGACCCGCCGATGGGCGGCGAAGAATGTGAATTCATGCTGGACCCGGCGGCGGTTCGGGTCTTCGGAGCGTAAAAGATGTGGAAACGACTGCTGGTTGGCGCCGTTCCGTTCGCCCTGCTGTTTGCGCTGCCGTTTGTTTTAAGGTCGGGACGCGACGGCGAGCCGGCGTTTTCGGCGTCCGACGCCGACCGGCTGGTGATCGTCTCGGCGCACGACAAATCGGTGAAACGCGAATTTGAACAGGGATTCCGCAAATATTACAAGGAGAAATTCGACCGCGACGTGGAGCTCGACTGGCGCGACGTAGGCGGCACGTCCGACATCATCCGCTATATCGACGACCGCTACGCCGCGAATTTCCGCGATTTTTACCGCCGAAATTTTCCCGACGAATGGAATGACGGCATCGCCGCCGCATTCGCCGATCCGCGCACCGAAAAAAACGGCACGCCGGATCAGAAACTGGCGCGACGGCGTTTTCTCGCTTCGGACGTCGGCATAAACATCGACCTGTTCTGGGGCGGCGGCTCCTATGATCACGGCAAAAACGCCGAAAAAGGATACGGCGTGGACGGCGGCGCGGCAGACCGGCATCCGGAATATTTTGCGCCGGACATCATTCCGCAGAATTTTTCAGGCGAAATTTTTTACGATCCGGCCGGCCGTTTCTACGGCTGCTGTCTCTCCAGTTTCGGCATCTGTTACAACCCGGACCGCTATCGTGAACTGGGCATTGAACCGCCGAAAAGTTGGGACGATCTCGGCCGCGGCGAACTGTTCGGACTGGTGGCGGTCGGCGACCCGACCAAGAGCGGCTCGGTAAACAAATGCTACGAAATGCTGATTCAGCAGAAAATGCAGCAGTCGCCGGACGCCGAAACCGGCTGGCGAAGCGCAATGACGCTGCTTAAGCGAATTTCCGGAAATTCGGAACTGGTGTCGGACAGCGCATCGAAAATCCCGCTTGAGGTGTCGAGCGGTTCGGCCGCCGCCGGAGTCTGTATCGACTATTACGGCTTCGCCGAGGAGGAGTGGTGCAACACTCCGGACCGCAAACGCATCGTTTTTGTGATGCCCGAAAACGGCAGCAGCGTTGGCGCCGATCCGATTCAACTGCTCCGCGGCGCCCCCAATCGCGCAACGGCCGAGGCGTTTATCGACTTTGTGCTCGGCGTGGAAGGTCAAACGCTGTGGAGTTCCAAAGTCGGAGTTCCCGGCGGACCGGAAAAGCGTTCGCCACGCCGTCCGCCGATTCGGATGGACATGTACCGCGAACCGTTGAAGCAATATCTGATTGACCCGGAATACAATCCGTACGTCACCGGCGCCGGATTCCAATACCGGCCGGAGTTGACCGGACGCTACTTCGCGCTGATCCGCATTCTGATCAAATGCGTGATCCTCGACCCCGGCGACGAACTGCGAGCGGCATGGCGGGCAATAATCGCCGCCGGCGGACCGGAAAAAGTCCCGGAAGCCTGGGCGGAGTTCCAAAAACTGCCGTTTTCGTACGCAAACGCCGGGGCGATGGCCGCCGAACTCAACCGCACCGGCGGGCCGGAGGCCAGCGAAGCCGTGGCCGCCCTGCGCCGGGAGTGGACGCAGTTTGCCCGCGAACATTATCTGAAGGCCGCCGATCTGGCCGCAAAGGGGCGCTGAACTATGAATATGAGAAGATTCCTATGTTATCTGACCGGCGGCGCGCTGCTGCTGTTCCTGGTGACATTTCTGATCGGGCCGATCTACGCGGTGGCGGCCGGCGGACTCAATCCCGGACTGATTGCGGAGATATTCCGCAGTCCGGTTTATGTGGAGGGACTGCGCAACGCGCTCGGCGTGGCGGCGGTGACCACACTGTTGACACTGGCGATTGCGCTTCCGCTGGCGCTGCTCTACAACCGCTTTGAGTTCCGCGGCAAAACGCTTAGCACGGTGGCGATAATGGCGCCGATGATCCTGCCGCCGTTTGTCGGAGCGCTCGGGTTTCAACAACTGCTCGGATACTACGGCGTATTCAATTCGCTGCTGGCCGGTCTGGGCTTCGCGCGGATCGACTTTTTAGGCGGCGACGGCAAATTCTGGGCGATCTGCGCAATCGAAGCACTGCATCTATATCCGATACTCTACCTCAATCTGATCACCGCACTGGCCAATATCGACCCGGCGTATCAGGAGGCGGCGCGCAATCTCGGCGCCGGCGCGTGGCGGCGATTTTTCAGAATCACCCTGCCGCTGGTAAAGCCCGGGATTTTCGCCGGCGGCAGTATTGTTCTGATCTGGAGTTTCACCGAACTCGGCACACCGCTGATGTTCAATTATACCAGAATCACTCCGGTGCAGGTTTTCAACGGCATCACCGAACTTGAACGAAACCAGCTGCCGCTGGCGCTGGTGGTCATCATGCTGGCGGTGTCGGCGCTGCTCTATTTGACCGGAAAACTGGCGTTCGGCCGGCCGGCGGCCGGCGGCGCGGCCGGCAAGGGGGCAACCGGCGGAGGCGGCATTCAGCTCGGCTTCCTCGCCGGACTGCTGCCAGCCGGAGCTTTTGCGCTGATCACAATTCTGGCGCTGCTGCCGCACATTTCGCTGGTGTTGATCGCGTTTTCACGCAGCTGGTACAACAGCGCACTGCCGGAGTCGTTAACCTGGTTGAACTTTGACGCGGCGTTGTCCGATTCACTGGTGGTGCCGAGCATTGTGAACAGTCTGCGCTACTCATTGTCGGCCATGGTGATCGCGGTGGCGGCCGGAGTGCTGGTGTCGCTGGCGGTGGTCCGTTGGAAACTGCGCGGCGGCTGGCTGCTGGACACGCTGGCAATGCTGCCGCTGGCGGTTCCCGGCATTGTGATGGCCTTCGGGTTTCTGGTTCTGGCCTACGCCAACGGGTTCACCCGCATGCTGTTTGACGTGGAAAAAAATCCACTGCTTCTGCTGGCGGTGGCCTACGCGGTGCGCCGCCTGCCGTACGTGGTTCGCGCGGTGTCGTCCGGATTGGAGCAGACTCCGGCGGAGCTGGAAAACGCCGGACGCAATCTCGGCGCCGGCGCGTGGTGCGTACTGCGGAGAATCACCCTGCCGCTGGTGGCGGCGAATATTCTGGTGGGAGCGCTGTTCGCGTTCAGTTTTTCGATGCTGGAGGTGTCGGACAGCCTGATTCTGGCGCAGAAAACCCAGTTCTATCCGATCACCAAAGCGATTTACGAGCTGTCGTCGATTTTAGGCGAAGGCCGCTATATCGCCTGCGCGTTCGGCGTGTGGGCGATGCTGTTTCTGGCCTCGACACTGGGACTGGCCGCCGCGGCGCTCGGCAAAAAAATCGGCGCGATATTCCGGCTTTGATACGCGAGGCGGCGACGATGGCGGTAGCCGTAACAGAAGTAGCGGCCAACAGCAAAAGTTGCGGAAGTCCAAAGCAGCGGCGACTGAAGTCCGAAGCGGACGAAAAAATCAGAACTCTTCGATCCGCTTGAAGTCTTCAAGTTTGTAGCGCTCGCCGAACACTTTGCGGCTGGCCGCCAGATAATCCGCCTCGCTGTTGGCCAGATGCCAGAGCGCCCGCGGCGTCGGCGTGTAGCGGGTGACGCCGAGCAGATCGCGCCACAAAGCGTATCCGTCATACAACGGGCCGAGATTCTGTTTTTCGATAAAAGCGCGGTATTTTGCGCTGCCGTTGTTGTAGGCAAGCGTGCGGGCCATGTCATGGAACCAGAATTCGGCGTAAATCGGATATTCGTTTTTAAGCACCAGCGCCAGCCGTTCCATCTGAAACGGCACCGACCACGCTTTGACGGACATTGCCATACATTCGGTGCGGATCGGGAAGTCGTCCTTGTTGCAATAGCAGCCGAAGGTGAACGCCTCAGACTCCTTGGCCAGCTTCGCCAGTCCGGAGGCAAATTCCGAAGTGCAGACCAGCCGGCGCGACAGTTTGACCAGAATGTCAAAATTATTTTTCTTTGCCCAGTCCAGTCCGACCAAAAAGCTGTGGGTGTCGCCCAGCGCGCCGATATGACTTTTGTGCCACATCCGCTTCCGGGTCACATACAGCTGAACATGCGGGGAATATTTCAGGCACAGAGCGATCAACGCATCGCGGTCCGGCGAACAGTCGTCATGAATCAGCACATCCAAGTGGTTTACGTTGACCAGATAGTGCAGATTGAGGTCAAGATACGGTATGCTGGAATAGGTGGAGATCACCACGCCGATCCGGACTTTTTCCGGATAGTCAACGGTGAATCTGAGCTTCGGGTCCATCTGTTCCCGAACAAAATAACGAAGCATTCGGACCCGCTCGTCGCCGTGGAGATACCACAGCATCGACTTGTCCTGCGACGGCTGATCCTCCATCTTCCCGGAATCAATCCTCTCTGAAATACACGATATGCGAGCAGTTGTCACAATGGGTCAGACTGCCGGACTTCGCGTTGTTGATGGTCTGCGGCGTAATCTTGAGCCGACAGTTGGCGCAGATGTTGCCGTTGATGATTTTCACCGCCGGAGTATCGACATTCTTTCCCAAAATGCGTTCGTAGTCGTCAAGAATCTGGGAAGAAACCTTTGCGGCGCGTTCGGCGCGGAGAACGGCAAGCTCCTTGAGCACGTCGCGCACTTCTTCTTCAAGCGCGTTCATGCTGTCGATCTCGTTTTCGATGTCGGCGACGCGGGCGGCGCACTCCTCCTCCTTGCTGATGAAGTTGCGCTTCATGTTGTCGAGCTTGTCCATCAGCACGATGGTTTCGGTCTCAATATCGGAGATTTTCGCCTTGTTGAAGTCGATCTCGCGGAGATTGGCCTGATATTCGTCGTTGCGCCGGATCTGGGTGGAGCGCTGCTGAAGTTTGGCGATGGCGTCATAATGCTTTTTCATCAGGGCTTCAAACCCCTTGAGCTTGCCCTCGGTGTCGACGATGTCGGCCTTGGCGACGTTGAGCTGATCCTTTTCGGAGGTGCGCTGATCCTTAAGTTCGTTGCGCTCCTTGGGAATCATTTCCAGACGTTTTTTCAGGCTGCGGATCTTCAAATCAACATCCTGCAAATCCAACAGTGCGTCGAGCCAACCTGCCATAAACATCCTCCTTGTAGTGTTTCCAATGCTATTATAACACAAATCACGGTGCAAAGCAAATGCCGCTCCGGCAAAAATTCAAACTTATTTGTTTTTTTCCAGTTCGGCCAGCGAATCGGCGACCCGCTGCTTGAACTCCGGCCAGCGGTTGTCCTCAATTATGCGGTGAGGACACTTCTTGCCGGACCAGTCCTGATGCATGCGAAGATCGTCGATGGTCAGATGATTGACGAAAAGCAGCCAGGCGGCGAGTTTCACCGCGTTGTCCTCGCTGCGCCGGTAGAGGTCGCCGTCATACAGGGTGCTGCGGCAGATCTCGATGCCGATGCTCTTCATGTTGCCGTCGCCGTGACCGTCGCCGGCATGCCAGCCGTGCATGTCCAAGGGCATGATCTGAACCGCCTCGCTTTCATCGACCGCAAAGTGAAAGGAGATGTACACCGAGTCGCGGCGGTTGTTCAGATAGTCGCGCTCGCGGACGGCCGGAGCCTTGTTCGCGGTGTTGTGAATGGTCACATAGCGCGGCGTCATCGGGCCGGGCAGTTTATACTCGCGGTTATAGTCGTTCTCGTCAAGCAGCATTTTGCGGATCGGCAGACCGTTGCAGATGTAGGTGTCCTGATTTTCCGCCACCTTGGGCGGGGCGGAGGAAAACATTCCCGGCGCCGACTGGCAGCCGGCGGTGAAAATTGCGGCCGCGGCCGCGTAAAACAGTCTTTTTCGCATTTGTCGTCCGATCCTTTATTTTACTTGAATACCAGTTCTCCGAAGAACTGAACCGCGTGGAAGCTGGTGCCGCCGAGACTCCAGGAGCTGTCCACGCCTTTGATCCGGTCGCCGCGGTGGAAGTTGGCGCGCCACCTGACGCCGGGCGCGGGCTGAACCGGCGTCAGACGTTCAAGTTCGACCACCGGAACCGCCATTTCCGCAGTCCAGCCGTCGGCGAACCGGCGAACCGCCAGCCGCCAGTCCGGATTCCAGAGGAAGCCGCCTTCGCCGTTGGGTTCGTCGAATTTGTTGCCGGCGTAGTCGAAGCACCACTGCCCGTAGCCGCCGCCCATCGAGGGCTGAAGAAATACCGCCACGCTGTCGGCGTTCAGAAACACGGTGGAGTCGTGGGGCTGGGAGCCAAGCTCCGGCAGTTCGCTTGAATTGGGAACGACAAAGGCAAAATAAACGTTTTCATCGTCGTAAAGCGCCCGCACCGACGGCGGAAGCGGATCGACTGAACCATTGCGCGGCGCAAGATACACCGTTTCGGCGGCGCTCCATTCGTCGATCTCCGGAACGCCGTCCACCGTCACCGCCACAACCGCGCGGTTGACCGCCAGCTCCGGCGCGACCTTGTCCACCATTTCTCTGGCGTTGGCGGCCGCCTGTACGATCATGCGGTCGGGCAGACCGGAGGCGCGGAAGGGTTCAAGCG
>JAEWSS010000062.1 GCA_023459755.1 Verrucomicrobiota bacterium
ATACGTTTTTCCAACAGCGACGTGTCGCCGTGATGATACGGCTGGCCGCCGCCGTTGATGCAGCCGCCGGGACACGCCATAATCTCTATCGCGTGGTAATCCGCCTCGCCGCTCTTGATTTTTTCAAGCAGTTTTCTGGCATTTCCAAGCCCTGAACAAACCGCCGCGCGCAGTTCAATTCCTCCGACGTTCACGGTCGCCTCCTTGATACCGGCCATGCCGCGCACCGCCGTGAAGTCGATCGACGGCAAATCCTGACCGGCAATCCAGTCGGCCGCGGTGCGCAGCGCCGCCTCCAGCACACCGCCGGTGGCGCCGAAAATCACCGCCGCACCGGTCGACTCACCCAGCGGCGAGTCATAAACCCCGTCCTCCAGTTCATCAAACTGGATTCCGGCCTCGCGGATCATGTCGGCCAGTTCGCGGGTGGAAATGACAATATCCACGTCGCGCACGCCGTCCGGCGCAAATTCCGGTCTTGCCGCCTCGTACTTTTTCGCCAGGCACGGCATCACTGAAACCACGATCAGATCCTCCGGCTTCACGCCGATCTTTTCGGCGTAATAACTTTTGGCGATCGCGCCGAACATCTGCTGCGGCGACTTTGCACTGCTCGGCATGTAGATCAGTTCCGGAAACTGGTGCTCCAAAAACTTCACCCAGCCCGGGCAGCAGCTGGTCAAAATCGGCAGATCGCGTTTTTTGCTCACCCGGTCGATCAACTCGGTGGTCTCCTCCATGATGGTGAGGTCGGCGGCGAAGTCGGTGTCGAACACCTTGTCGAAGCCGAGCATCCGCAGCGCGGTGACCATTTTTCCGGTGCTGACCGCGCCCGGTTCCAGCCCGAAACTTTCGCCGATGGCCACACGAACCGCCGGAGCGGTTTGCACAATCACGGTTTTGGAGGTGTCGTTGAGCGCCCGCCAGACCGGATACTTATAGTCGATCTCGCTGAGCGCACCGACCGGGCAGGCCTGTACGCACTGGCCGCAGAACACGCACTCGGTGTCGGCCAGCCGCTTCATTCCGGCGGGAGCCACCACCGCGCGGAAGCCGCGGTTGACGCCGGACAGGACGCCGACCGTCTGCACCTTGTTGCAGGCGGTTTCGCAACGGCGGCACATGATGCACTTGTCGAGGTCGCGGGCGATCGCAAAGCTGGAAAGATCCTTGTTGAAGATGGACTGCTCGCCCTTGTAAAGCAGGTGGTGCAGCCCCATCTCCTGAGCCAGCGACTGGAGCTGGCATTCCAGGTTTTTCGGACAGGTCAGGCAGTCTTTCGGGTGGTTGGACAGCAGCAGATCGAGAATTGTCCTCCGGGCGTTGATGGCGCGGAGCGTATTGGTGTGAACCTCCATGCCCTCGGTCACCGGCGTACAGCACGCCGGCGCGAGATTCGGACGCCCCTTGACCTCGACCACGCACACCCGGCAGGAGCCGGAGCGGTGTTCAACGTTGAAGCAGTCCATTTTAAAGTGGCACAGCGTCGGAATTTTGATTTCGAGTTTCTCCGCCGCCTCGAGAATGGTGCTGCCGGAGTCCACGGAGACCGGCTGGTCATTGATAGTCAGATTGATCTTCATTTACGTTTTCTCCCCGGTGCGGTTACTTTTTGTCAACGGCGTGGAATTTGCAGACCCGGAAGCAGACGCCGCATTTTATGCACTTGGCCTGATCGATGGTGTGGCGCTGCCGTTTTTCGCCGGAAATCGCGTTTACCGGACAATTTTTCAGGCAGATGCCGCAGCCGACGCAGCGGTCGGAGATGTCGAAATGGATCAACTTCTGACAGACTCCGGCCGGACAGCGCCCTTCTTTGACGTGCGCGAGATATTCGTCCGGAAAGTTGGCCAGCGTGGACAGCACCGGATTGGGAGAGGTCTGCCCCAACCCGCACAGCGCGGTATCCTTGATAATGGCGGAAAGCGCCTTGAGTTTTTCGATGGTTTCCAAAGTGCCGCGCCCGTCGGTGATCTCCTCAAGCATTTCAAAAAGCCGCCGGTTGCCGATTCGGCACGGAGTGCATTTGCCGCACGACTCGTCGAGTGTGAACTCCAGAAAAAATTTGGCGATATTGACCATACAGTCGTCCTCGTCCATCACGATCATGCCGCCGGAACCCATCATCGAACCGATGCTTTTCAGCGCCTCGTAGTCGATCGGCAGGTCAAGATTTTTGGCGGTGATGCAGCCGCCGGACGGTCCGCCGGTCTGCACGGCCTTGAACTGGCGGTTGTCGCGGATGCCGTCGCCGATACGATAAACAATATCGCGCAGCGTGGTTCCCATCGGAACCTCGGCCAGACCGACTTTGGAAATTTTTCCGGCCAGCGCGAACACCTTGGTTCCCGGCGAACCGGCGGTGCCGAGCGATTTGAACCAGTCCGCCCCCCGGCGGATGATCGCCGCAACGCAGGCGAAAGTCTCCACATTATTGACCACGGTCGGGCGCTTCCACAGGCCTTCGACCGCCGGAAACGGCGGTTTCACAGTGGGTTCGCCGCGCATGCCTTCGATTGAATGGATCAGTGCGGTTTCCTCGCCGCAGACAAACGCGCCGGCGCCGAACTTGATCTGGATGTCGAAGTCGAAACCGCTGCCGAACAGATTTTTGCCGAGCAGCCCCATCTCGCG
>JAEWSS010000063.1 GCA_023459755.1 Verrucomicrobiota bacterium
CTGGTAGTCCAGGTCGCCCTTGAAAAATGCGAAAGTCGATTCAATGATTGCCGCGTCCACTTTGAATTTCGCCACCCGTTCCCAACTCTCGTCCTTCCACCAGCCGGTGTCGTTGGCGATCAGAACCGACTTTCCGCCGCGTCGCAAGATATAGTTGAGGCACAACTCGTCCTGCATGTGGGCGGCGGCGATCGGAATGATCTCCAGGTCGCCGTCGTTAACGGTCTCGGTGCCGGACAGCACAATCGCGTCGGCGAAAATCTTTTCCGGAGGCAGCTCGAATTTCTCAAGTTTGGCAAATACTCCCGGCGGTCCGTACAGCTTCAACTGTTTCGACACATGACTGAACCACTTGACCCGCCATTCAAGCTCCACCGGATTCAAGTGATCTTCATGACTGTGCGTGTAGATTACCCGGTCGATTTTTGTGAGATCGATATGGAATTCCACCGTTTGCCAGAAGGCGTCCGGTCCGAAATCGACCAGAGTGTCTCCATCAATCGCGTAACTGCACCGCCGGCGCAGGTCTTTCCCGCCGTGTTCGCGGGCGTATACACAATATTCGCAATCGCACCACAGCGCCGGAACCGCCTCCGCCGCCGCCGAACCGAGGATCTGGATTCGCATGATTCGATTATTCCTTGTTTGCCGGGTTAGAAGTTTGCCACACCGCCGGCGACCGCTTCGGCCACGTTCATTGTGTGGTTTTTGATACGTCGCAGCGACACCATGATGTCGCTGAAAGTAAGCGCGAACAGCGGCGGATATTGCTTTTTCTGCACCATTTCCAGGTGTTTGTTGCGCACGTCGTTGGCCAGACTGGTGAGAATGCGGTAGCGGGCGGCGATCGGCGCAAGATCAAGCGACTCCGGATTGTTCAACCATTTTTCCGACTCCGCCGTGAAGTCCACGATCTGCTTCACGATGTCCTCGATCAGCTCGCGCGACTCCTTTTTCAGTTTGATGTTGTTTTCCTCCAGCCGCATCCGGTATTTGACAATGTTGGCCGCGTAGTCGCTGATCGACTCAAGCTCGTCGCTGCACACGATGAAGGTTTTCAAACTCTGGGTGTCTTTGGCGCTGATTTCCTGCTGCATCACCTTGTCCAGATAGAGCATGATCTCCTTTTGAATCTGGTCGCATATGGCTTCGATCTCGATGATGCGCTCCATTTTTTTGGTTTCGAGGTCGCGGCTGCACAGCACTTCGCCCGCCAGCCGAACCGATTCGGCCACCAGCTGCTGCATGTGCTGAATTATAAGCTGCGCCTGCTTGATGACCAGCACGGCTGAAAAATTCGGCAGATTGGTGAAATACTGCAGCGTCTGTTCGTGCGACTCCGGCTCTTTTTCATCCGGAATAATCCAGCGGACAAAGCGGACCAGATAGCCCAGCAGCGGCAGGAAAAGTATGGTCATGCAGATGTTGAACAGCGAGTGCGCCATGGCGATGTGAATGCCGACATAGGGGCGGAACCCGGCGTCGTTGCAGTATCTGGCGTCACCGGTGAAGACCATCAGATTGATAAATTCGATGTACCAGCGGAAGATGAACAGCACGATCACACACCCGGTCAGGTTGAACATGGTGTGCGCCAGTGCCACCTGCTTGGTGACGCGGCCGCCGGAGAGCGAGGCCAGCCAAAGGGTGACGGTGGTTCCGATGTTTTCACCGAGCACCAGCCCGACCGCGGTCTCATAACTGATCGCGCCGATCTGCGCCAGTGAAATTGTGATCGCCAGCGTTGCCGCGCTGGCCTGCACCACCATGGTGGCAAGACAGCCCATCAGCATACAGCCGGCGATGCTTAGAAATGTGCCGCCGGAAAAGAAGGTCATAAAATGAATAAACCCCTCGCTGTCGCGCAGGGGTTTGAATGCTTCGCTCATCCAGGTGAGGCCGGAGAAGATCAGGCCGAGGGCAAAAAGCACCCGGCCGACCAGTTTGAAGGTCGGTTTTTTGACAAACAGCAGCGGAATCACGCCGATGCCGATCAAAAGCAGACCGTATTTTCCAACCTGCAGCGTAATCAGCCACGCCGTGCTGGTGGTGCCGATGTTGGCGCCGAAGATGAATCCGACGCCCTGGGTCAGCGTCATCAGTCCGGCGTTGACGAAGCTGGACATCATCACGGTGGAGACCGAGCTGGACTGCACCAGGAAAGTGACGATCACGCCGACCAGACAGGCGAGAATTCGGTTCGCGGTGATATAATTTATCGCGCGTTTGATAAAGCCGGACCCCAGGGTTTGCAGCCCCTGGGACAACGTGTTCATGCCGTATAGAAACAGACCAAGTCCGCCCAGCATGGTGTAGAACATCTTGAAAAGGTCCATATGACTCCGTTGTTATGGTCCGTTTAAAATATCATGCCGACCGGTGTTTTTCAAGTGGCGTCATACAATATTTGCCGCCGGAACCGTAAGATCCAGCAAATGCACTTCCGGCAGGTCGTCGATTCGATGGCGTGCGATCGCAATATCGGTGCGTGGTCCGGACGGGCCGCGCAGACGATGCGAGTTTATGGTCAATATCCGGTTTTTTCGATAACGCGGATAACAGCACCACTGTTCAAGCGGGTGTTCGTGACCGTGCACCAGCCTGGCTACCGGCATTTCCAGAATGTCGGATGCCAAACTGCAGAAATCGCTGAAATCCTGATAACCGAGGCCGATGTCTTTATGCGCCCGGTCTGGAAGCACGCGCGGGCGGCAGGGATCGAATCTGCCCCAGACAAAATCCTGACGTGCGGCCACGGTGTCGAGGTCGTTGGCGGAGCGGATCATTTTATGGAGATCGACGTGCGGCACGCCGCCGTGGGACGCGAAGGTCCCGTCCGGCAGAAACAGTGCGTGCGGCATCTGTTTCATCA
>JAEWSS010000064.1 GCA_023459755.1 Verrucomicrobiota bacterium
AAAATGATCTGGTTTGTCAGCGGCATCGACACCGATGCCGGAAAAAGTTACGTCACCGCCGGTCTGCTTAAATATCTGCTTGACCGCAAATGCCGCGCCACCACCTTCAAGTTGGTGCAGACCGGCAGTCCGGACGGGCGCAGCATTGACATTGACCTTCACCGCCGGCTCACCGGCATGCCGGAGGACGATTTCGACCGCCGCGCCCTGACCCGGCCGGCGGTGTTCTCCTACCCCGCGTCGCCTCATCTGGCGGCGGCGATCGACCACCGGAAACTGGACTTTTCCGCCATTGAAAACGCGCTGGCCGAGGTGGACGCCGCATTCGACTTTGTGCTGGTGGAGGGCGCCGGAGGACTGATGGTTCCGCTGACCCGCGACCTGCTGACCGTGGACTACGCGGCCGGCAAACACTGGCCGCTGATATTGGTGACTTCGGGCAAACTCGGCTCGATCAACCACACGCTGCTTTCGATCGAAGCCGCCGAACGGCGCGGCATGACGGTGGCGGCGGTGGTCTACAACCGCTATCCGCAGATCGACGAAATCATCGAAGCCGAGACGCAAAGCTATCTGCGCGAAAAATGTCCGGGCGCCTGGATCGAAATGCCGGTGGTTACCGGCGAACGCCTGACCGAAGCGCCGGACTGCAAACAACTTTTCGGAGTTTGAAATGACAGTTGAAAATCTTGAAAAATTTGATCGTGAACATGTCTGGCACCCCTATTCCGGCACCATAACGCCGCGCCCGGCACTGCGGGTGGTCTCGGCGGAGGGCGTTCGTCTTCAGCTGGCTGACGGCGGCAGTCTGATCGACGGCATTTCAAGCTGGTGGACAATGGCCCACGGCCACCGCCATCCGAAGATCGTCGAGGCGATGAAGCGTCAGCTTGACGTGATGCCCCATATAATGTTCGGCGGTCTCACCCACGATCCCGCGATAATCCTGACCGAAAAACTGTTGGCCATGGCGCCGCGCGGACTGGACAAAGTGTTTTATTCCGACTCCGGAAGCGTCGCCTGCGAAGTGGCGATGAAAATGGCGCTTCAGTATTTTCACGCGCTCGGCCGGCCTGAACACTCCAAGTTTATGACGGTTGAACACACCTACCACGGCGACACGTTCGGCACTATGGCGCTTGGCTCGTCGTCCGGAATGCACCAGTATTTCGACTATCTGCTGACCAAACATTTTATCGCCCCGGCTCCGGCGATGGGATTCGACAATTTTCAGGAGTCCGACCTCGCCGCCGCCCGCCGGATGCTCGAAGCCCATTCCGGCGAAATCGCCGCCGTGATTCTTGAGCCGGTTCTTCAGGGCGCCGGCGGAATGCGGATATATTCACCGCGCTACCTCGCCGGACTGCGGAAACTCTGCGACGAATTCGGCGTTCTGCTGATTCTGGACGAGATCGCCACCGGATTCGGCCGCACCGGTGAACTTTTCGCCTGCAACTACGCCGGAATCACACCGGACATCATGTGCGTGGGCAAGGCGCTGACCGGCGGACACATCACGCTGGCCGCCACGCTGGCGACCGACCATGTGGCCGCAACAATCTCCTCCGGCGGCCCCGGGGCGCTGATGCACGGGCCGACCTTTATGGCCAACCCGGTGGCCTGCGCCGCCGCCTGCGCTTCGCTCGATCTGTTCAACGAATACGACTGGCAGAGCCGGGTGCGGGAGATCGAGGTTATGCTGGGCGCCGGTCTTGAACCGGCGGCCGGCATGGAGCATGTCGTCGATGTGCGTACGATCGGCGCGGTCGGCATTGTTCAGCTCGACTTTATGCCGGACAACGACCGTCTGTGTCTGGAATTTGTGAAGCGCGGCTGCTGGGTGCGGCCGTTCGGCGGCACGATTTATCTGATGCCGCCGTTTGTGACGGAGAAAAAAGACATCGCCGCTCTTACCGGAGCGGTTTGCGAGGTGGTTGCCGAATGCCTGTGAACTTTCTGCCGATCAAAATCGACCCGCCGGTCAAGCTGATTCTTGCCCGGCTGCGCGTGCGCATACCGGACCTGCCGAAGGAGGAGCGCGAACGCATTGAGGCGGAGATCGGCCGTCAGTTTGTCAAATGCCGTTTTGTCGGCGCGTGGCTGGAAATTTCCCGTTCGGAAGCGCTGCGTCTGGCCGGAAACAGCCGCGACGTGGCCGCCCGGCTGGAAAACTGTTCGGCGGCGGTGATCTTTACGGTGACCGCGGGCGCGGACATTGTGGCGGCGGTGCGTCAGGCGTTTGCCGACGGTTCGAGCTTTCGCGCCGCAGTGTGCGACGCGGTGGGCAGCGAAGGCGTGGAGGCGGCGGTGGACGCACTTGAACTGCATTTGCGCCAACTTTTCGCCAGGTCGGGACGAGCGCTGGGCAAACGGCGCTTTTCCCCCGGCTACGGCGACTGGAGTCTGGAGGCGCAGCGGGAATTTTTCCGTCTGCTTGAAATGAAAAAACTCGGCGTTGAACTCGGCGACAGGCTGATCCTCAGTCCGGAAAAGACCGTGACCGCCATGATCGGAGTGACCGGAAATGAATAAAAACGAATTTCGCCGGCTTTGCGACGGCCGCTTTGTAATTCTTGACGGCGCCACCGGCACCGAACTGGTCAAACG
>JAEWSS010000065.1 GCA_023459755.1 Verrucomicrobiota bacterium
ACCGGCTTGATGCCGATGCCCGAGCTGGCCGGGAAGCGGATTTTCTTCACGCCCATTTCCTGCTGCAGGAAATCGATCACCTTTTGCGCCTGCGCCGTGTACGCCGCCCACTCGATGCCGGCGTAAATGTCCTCGGCGTTTTCGCGGAAAATGACCATGTCCGTCTTTTCCGGGTGCTTCACGGGGCTGGGCACGCCCGCGAACCAGCGCACCGGCCGCAGGCAGACGTAGAGATCCAGCTCCTGCCGCAACGCCACGTTCAGGCTGCGGATGCCGCCGCCCACCGGCGTCGTCAGCGGGCCCTTGATCGACACGAGGTAGTCGCGGCACGCCGCCAACGTCTCCGCCGGCAACCAGGTGTTCGGACCGTAGACCTCGTTCGCTTTCTCGCCCGCGTAGATTTCCATCCAAGCCACTTGGCGCTTGCCGCCGTAAGCCTTTTCGACCGCGGCGTTCCAAATCCGCATCGCGGCCCGGGTGATGTCCGGCCCGATGCCGTCGCCTTCAATAAATCCGACGATCGGATGGTCGCACACTGCGATTTTGCCGTTGGCGCCGAGTACGAGTTTGTCCCCAGCGGGAACTTTGATCTTCTTGTAATCGCCCATTATTCTGGAATCCTCCCGTTAAAAAAATAGTGCTTTTAATATAGCATTGTCCGACTTTTTATCAATCTAAAAATCAAAAAGATCGCGAGTAAATTTCTCCTCCGGAGCGGGAAGCTCGCGCAGCAGACTTTTAAGCTCGAATTTTTCACAGAAAGCGCGAATTTTACGCCAGTCGGGAGCATGGCGGAGCCATTTGTCCCGCGATGAAAACGCCGGCGGCAGTTCGCTTCGCAGTCGAATCAGCGAACGATTTTTTTCAAGCAGGTCGCGGTTGGCGATCAGCAGACCGCGCAGTTTTTCCGATGAAAGTCGGGCGGGATCGGCGAAAAAAGCGTCCAGCGATCCGGTTTCCGCAAGGATTTTCGCGGCGGTTTTGCCGCCGACGCCGCGCACACCGGGAATATTGTCCGACGCATCGCCGAGAAGCGAAAGATAATCAACCATCTGTTCAGGCGTCACGCCGAAACCCGCGGCCACCGCAGCGGAGTTCCACTCGGTGAACCCGGACGGTTTAGCCGGACGGAGCAGCGACACTGAGGAAGACACCAGCTGGGCAAGATCCTTGTCCGAGGAAACAATTTTTACCGGCTCACCGCCGAACAGTTCCGACGCTCCGGCGAGCAGGTCATCCGCCTCAAGCCCGGGGTCCTCCATGATCGGCCAGCCGAAATCGCCGGCCAGTTCCCGTATGGCCGGAATCTGGCGCAGCAGCGCCTCGGGAGTCGGCTCCCGGTTGCCCTTGTAGTCCGGTGCGATTGCCAGCCGGAACGCCACCTTTCCGCAGTCGAAGGCCATACCGCCGTGCGACGACGGATAATTCTTATCCAAATATAAAAGAAGTTTTGCAAATGAAAATATCGCGTTGGTCGGCTCTCCGCGCGAGTCGGAAAGCCCCATGATCGCGTAGAAACCGCGAAAAATCTGGGAGTATGCGTCAACCGCAACCAGACTCATCGCGCACCTCCGTTCGGGATGTCGGGAACATGCCCCCACTCCGCCGCGGCAGCGTCAAACGCCCGCCCGACGCGCACGACTCCGAATTGGTAAAAAAGACGCAGGCCGGATTTGCGCTCCGCCGCATAGCAGGCCGTCCGCCTTATCTTCGAATCCCCAAGCCGTCCCCTCCGCTCACGCCGGGAATCGCCGGCTGCGGCAAGCCGCGGACCGGGTGCAAAACTTTTCCGCACACTCGATGCCGGACGCGACGGGGCGACCCCCGAAGCAAAAAAGTTTTTCACAATTCCGATCCCGGACATCATCGCGCAGCCGTCGTGCCGCATCACTGCTGCTGCTGGATGCTTTTCTGAACCGCGGCGGCCTCCGACGCATCAAGCGTCTGAACCTGCGACAGGCTCACCGGCGCCTCGGTCTTGGTGGTGGCCGGCCCCGGATTGCTGTCCGGATCGCTGCCCAGGATGTATTCGGAATTTTCCGACGCCTCGGTCTGCGCTTCGTTGAAATCGATCTTTGCCGGCAGCTGCAGCGTATCCATGCCGCGGGCGTCCATGACGTCGCTGGCGTCAACCGTGGTCATTCCGTTGTAGTTGCTGGTTTCGGAAAGCGCCACCGGCGAGGTGGTCAGCGTTTCCGGAAGAGCGCAGTCCGACGGAACCGTTACAATAATATTAAGTTTATCCACGCTGACATTGGAAATAAAAACCTTCTGGTTTTGCGGCACAAACACGGCGTTGCCGATCGCCAGCGGCATCACATAGTCGTTGACCCGCACATAGCCGTTGCCGGAGACCACATAAATAATCTGCCAGCCCATTTCCTCGTCCTGCGCCCAAACCGCGCCGGAATCCAGCGTGTAGGCCCGACTGCTCAATTCGGCGCCTTCGATAAATTTGAACGACTTGGCGTAGGCCGCCGGAAGTTCGTCGGCAGTCATGCCGACCGTCAGCGCAGTAACCGACACCACACTGCCGGGAGCCGGTTCGCCGGTGAGCTGCGGCTCGCTCGGCGGATTTGTAATCTCGAACAGCCCGCACCCGGACAGGCACACCGCGGCGGCGACCAGAGACGGAACCATCATCCGCATTGTAGTTTTCATTGTTCTCTCCATGAGTTTTTTATTGAAAAAATTGCTTTCGTTTGTAATATAACACGGTTTCGACGCATTTCCATATTGCAAAGAACGAATATCCGACAAGTTTTTTTCAAAAAATTTCAGCAGGACTTGCATTCAACGATTCCGGCACTATGTTAGTATCATAGTTTTACAGTCTTGGCTGAAGAGGATGCGTTTATGATAAAAAAACTGCTCTGTTTAACAATGCTGGCGCAGGTTGCGCTGTTCGCCGCCGACATCTCGCTGGCGGAAAGATTCGCCGACTACCCGGAGGTCGTCGGCACCGTGTTCGGCATTCCGGTGACCCGTCAGGAAATGATCGACTATTACGCCGTCCGGCCGTCGCTGGTGCCGGAATGGCTGGAACCGCCGTTTTCCGACACCCAGAAAGAAAATCTGGCCCGCTCGTTCATCGATATGCGCGAAAAGGCCGTGGCCGCCGAAAAAAACGGCATACTGCCGACCCGCGAACGCGCCGAAGCCTACCTCCGCCGCGAAATTGCAAAACTTGACGACGCCGAACGGAAAAATCTCGAAGCCGCACTTCAGGCAAAAAAACGCACAATGGACGAATACGTCGCGGAGTCGGCGGCCGACCCGGACTTCCAGCGCCGCGCCGTGGAAGACGACCTGATGACGTTTCTTAACCAAAAACTTGAAGTTTCCCACCAGGAGATCGACGACTATTTCGAGGAGCACAAATACTCATACAGTTACAACCCGAATGAATACGTGTGCTATATAACCTACGATGAAAACGGCAAAATCGTCGGCGGCGACGACAAGGAAAACACACTGCGTCTGCGCTCCGGGATTCCGCAGCAGGTGCTGGCGGTGGCGGATAAACTGAAGGACGGCGAAACCAGCGGACAGATTGAAGTGCAGGGAAAAAAGCTCTCCATAAAGAAACTGCCGCTGCCGGACCCGTCGGTCGCTGACCGCAGAAAGCAGATAAAAAACGCAATTGAAGCGGAGCGCGCACTGGACGCCGTCGGCGAACTTCACCGCATGTCCGATATAACTTATAACATTCCGCGCACCGGAATCGGAGACTTTCTCTAAAAAACGCTGTCTTATATTGCAATGCGGGATTGTTTTGAGGAGAAGCAGTC
>JAEWSS010000066.1 GCA_023459755.1 Verrucomicrobiota bacterium
CGCACCAACGAGGAAATCGCGGTGTCGCTCGGCAAATTTTTCTCCAATATTCCCGGCGCCAAACTGCGCTGGCGGGCGGAAACCGGCATGATGATGGGCGGCGGATCATCCGACGCGCTGACCGTGGAGCTGCGCGGCTACGACTTTCAGGTGGGCGACATGATCGCCAAAAAACTCACTTCGCTGTTTGAAAAAATCGACGGCGTGACCGACGTGCAGAACTCCCGCGACGCCGCCACCCCGGAAAACCAGCTTATGATCGACCGCGGCAAGGCCTCCGACCTCCAGCTCTCCGTGCGCGACATCGCCGAGGCGCTGCGCACCATTCTGGCCGGAAGCTCCGCCGGCGAATTCCGCGATCAGGGCGACGAATACACCATTCTGGTCAAGGTCAAGGACGCCGATCATCTGACCGTGGACGAACTGCTTGACATGACCGTTCGCAGTTCCAACGGCGAAAAGGTGATCCTCCGCAATCTGATCGAAATCGTTCCGGCCGACGGCGCGGTGGTGATCGACCGCAAAAATCAGGAGCGTCTGGTCACCCTCTCCTGCAACATTGCCGGCCGCGACCTGGGGTCGGTGGCGAAAGATGTGGAGGCCGCCATCAAAACCGTCCCGATTCCCGGCAATTTCACCGTCAGCATCTCCGGCGACTACGAGGATCAGCAGACGGCGTTCCGGGAGCTCGGCACGGCTTTTCTGCTGGCGCTGGTGCTGGTCTACATGGTGATGGCCTGCCAGTTCGAGTCTTTCCGCGACCCGCTGGTGGTGATGTTCAGCGTTCCGCTGGCGATCATCGGTGTGATTCTGGCGCTGTTCCTGACCGGCAGTACGTTCAACATTCAGAGCTTCATCGGCTGCATCATGCTGGCCGGGATCGTGGTCAACAACGCAATTTTGCTGGTGGACACCGCAAATCTGCTCCGACGCGAGGAAAATCTGCCGCTTTACGAGGCGGTGTGCGAGGCCGGAAGACGGCGTTTGCGCCCGATTCTGATGACCAGCGCCACCACCGTGCTCGGACTGCTGCCGCTGGCGTTCGGCCTCGGCGACGGCGGTGAAATTCAGGCGCCGCTGGCCCGGACCGTGATCGGCGGACTTACCAGCTCCACCTTCATCACGCTGTTTTTCATTCCGATTGTGTACTATCTGGCCGAGTCGCTTCACCTGAAGCTGCGCGGGAAGCGGAAAATTCAGGAGTAAATTCACATCCGCAGAAGGTCTGAAGATAATAGCCGTTGTCGCGGGCGATTTCGCGGCCGCGCAGATAGCCGGACTCCTTTTTGAAGTTCCATTCGGCGAAGTCCGGAAATTGAGCGCCGACCTCAAAGATCAGCGGACTCGACTTTTTCGGACTGACCGTTAAGCTGGTGGCGAATCTGGCATACCCCAGTTCGCGCGCCGCCCGCGCCGCCCGGCCCAAGCTGAACTCGAAACAACGGCGGCAGCGTTCGCCCCCCTCCGGCACGGCGGAATATGCGGCGCAGCGGTCAAGCCACGCGGCGTGGTCGTAAACGTCCAAATAGCAGGGAACGTCAAACATTCCGGCCAGCTGTTCAACGTACTTTCCGCGTTTTTCAAACTCCCCGCGTGTAGCCAGATTGCTGTTTGAAAAATAAAATCCGACCCGGCGGTAATGCGCCAGCAGCCGCTCGACACAGCCGCCGGCGCACGGCGCACAGCAGACGTGAAGCAGTATCGACTCGCCGTTTTCCTGAAAATTTTTCATGATTGAATAATCTAACCGCATTTTCGGACAAATCAACTTGAAAAAAACACTTGCGGCTTTAAATTACCCTTATGAAAGAAATCTTATCGGCAAAAATACAGCTGCCCTCCGGCGGCTTTTACGGTTATACCGCAATCGGCGGCTATGCCGCGGCTCAGCTGGAGGCGATCTCAAAAATATGCGGTGCGACTCCTGTTTCCGGCGGCGTTCCGCCGCCGCCCGGCGCGCATTGGTGCGTAATCGAGGAAATATCCCGCGGCGAAGTGGACAAATTCACGCCGGTCGAACCGGACAAATACACGCTGTTCGAGCCGACTATAATTATGAAGATCGACAAAGCCACGCTGAACGCAAAAGTCTATATCGTTCCGTCGTCGCATCTGACCGGCGAACAGACCGGTTTCCTGTGGCGGCGGCTCTACTATCTGCCGCTGTTGTCCGCGGTTACTTCCACCGCCACCTGCGTGGCGCACGGAGTGCTGGCGGAATTTGAGGGAAAAGGCGTAATTGTCAGCGGCCCCAGCGGGATCGGCAAATCAACCGCGTCGCGCCGGCTGCCCGAACCGTGGCGGGTTCTGGCGGACGACTGCATGATCGTGCAGAAGCTGGCCGACGGATTCCACGCCGCGCCGGTTCCGACCTGGAGTCTCTTCTACACCGCGAACTGCGAATCCAGAAGTTTCGCCTGCGATCGTCAGGTCAAGGTGGACACGCTGTTTCTGCTTGACCGCGGCCCGGATCACGCCGAGCCGATCGACCGCAAACAGGCGATTGTCGGCTTCACCCGCTCGGTGGGCGACATGACAAAAATAATGACCGGCCGGCTTCCCGGCGCCGAACGCAAAAATGTTTTCGACCGCGGTTTTGCCATGGCCGCCGACCTCGCCGGCACACTCCGGGTTCGCCATCTTTTCGCCACGCTGGAGGGAAAATTCTGGACGGCCATGGAGGAGACGCTGAACGGCAAAGAGTGCAAAAATGAGTGAAGACGAAAAACTTACACCGATGATGCGGCAGTACCGCGCCGCCAAAGCCGACATTCCGGCCGACGCGATTTTGCTGTTCCGGCTCGGCGACTTCTACGAGATGTTTTTTGAGGACGCCACCCGCGCCAGCGCGATTCTCGATCTGGTTCTGACCCGCCGGCAGAATCTGCCGATGTGCGGTTTTCCTTATCACAATCTTGAAGTCCAGC
Source organism: Verrucomicrobiota bacterium (assembly GCA_023459755.1). GTDB lineage: Bacteria > Verrucomicrobiota > Lentisphaeria > Victivallales > Victivallaceae > CALXXL01. Next base: position 2,928 of record JAEWSS010000066.1, read on the forward strand.
TGCCGCGTCTGCTCGCGGCCGGAGTCAAGGTGGCGATCGCCGAACAGCTGGAGGACCCGAAGCTGGCAAAAGGCATCGTCAAACGGGCGATTACCCGGATCATCACCCCCGGCACCGTGCTTGAGGGCAGCGTACTGACGCCGGGACGCAACAATTTTCTGCTGGCACTCTGCTGTAAAAAAGACGAATTTGCGCTGGCGAGTCTGGACATCACCACCGGAGAATTCCGGGTCACGGTGCTTGGCGGCGCCGACGCGGTGGAGGCGGAATTCAACCGGCTCGGCGCCCGTGAATGCGCGGTTCCGAACTCGCTGCTGCCGTTGCTGGAGGCCGATCCGCCGCTTATCCGCACCGGCGGAAATGCAAAAATGCTGTTTACGCCGATCGACGATTATTTGTTCGACGCGCCGTCGGCGCGCGAATTTCTTCAGCGCCATTTCGGAGTTTCCACGCTCGACGGTTTCGGCTGCAAAAACCTTCCGCTCGCGGTTTCAGCCGCCGGAGCAGTACTCTGCTACGCGGTCGAAAATCTCCGGCAGGAGGCAAAACACGTCACCAAACTCACCGTCTACCGAAGCGGAGATGTGGTGGAAATCGACGCCTCGTCCCAACGCAACCTTGAACTGGTTGACCCGATGTACGGCAACGACCGGTCGTCCACGCTGCTGGCGGTCATGGACAACACCGTAACCCCGATGGGCGGCCGACTGCTGCGCGACTGGCTGCTTCGTCCGCTCGCCGTCCGCGACGCAATACTACAGCGGCTCGACGCGGTGGACGCACTGCTGGGCGACGTGCTCACCATGTGCGAAATCCACGAAACGCTGGGCGTGGTGCGCGACCTTGAACGCATTGTCGCCCGGCTGAATCTCGGCAACGCCAACGCGCGCGACCTGCTGATGCTGGCCGCTTCGCTGGAGTCGCTTCCCGGAATAAAAATCCTGGTCGGCAATTTCGACACGCCGCTGATGAACGAGATCAATACCGCAATCACCCCCCAGCCCGGTCTGGCCGACCATATCCGCCGCGCGATCGTTGACGAACCGCCGCTGCCGCTGAACGACGGCGGCATCATCCGCGAGGGCTACGACGCCCGGCTCGACGAACTCCGTCACGCCGCCGCCGAGGGCAAGGACTGGCTGGCCGACATTCAGAAACGCGAACAGGAACGCACCGGAATCAAGTCGCTCAAGGTTCGCTACAATTCGGTGTTCGGCTACTATATTGAAGTAAGCAAGTCCAATCTTGATCTGGTTCCGGAAGACTATGTCCGCAAGCAGACCACCACCAACGGCGAAAGATTCATCACGCCGGAACTCAAGGAGCTGGAAAGCAAGATTCTCGGCGCCGAGGAAAAAAGCAAGGCGCTGGAATATCAGCTGTTTCAGGCGCTGCGCGAAGAGACGCTGCCGTTCACGCCGGCGATCCAGCAGACCGCGGCGCAACTGGCGGTGCTGGACGTGTTGTGTTCATTCGCCGAATGCGCCCGCCAGCGCCACTATGTGCGGCCGCGCCTGACCGACGACGCCACACTTCATATCCGCGGCGGCCGCCACCCGGTGCTGGACGTGACCATGAAAACCGAACGCTTCGTTCCCAATGACGCGACTTTGGACGACGATCTCAATAAAATGATGATTATCACCGGCCCGAACATGGCCGGAAAATCAACCTATATTCGCCAGACCGCGCTTTTGGTGCTGCTCGCCCAGTGCGGCTCGTTCATTCCGGCCGACGACGCCTGCATCGGGCTGGTAGACCGGATATTCACCCGGGTCGGCGCGTCCGACGATCTGAACCGCGGCCAAAGCACCTTCATGGTGGAAATGAGCGAAACCGCCAACATTCTGAATCACGCGACGGCGAAAAGTCTGGTCATTCTGGACGAAATCGGCCGCGGCACCAGCACTTTCGACGGGTTGAGCCTGGCCTGGGGCATCGCGGAATTTCTGCATGACGAAGTCGGCTGCCGCACCCAGTTCGCCACGCACTACCACGAGCTTACCGGGCTGGCGCAAACCCGGCGCGGCATCAAAAACTATCTGGTGGCGGTGCGCGAATACGGCGACAAGGTTATCTTCATGCGCCAGATTGTTCCGGGCGGCGCGGACAAAAGCTACGGCATCTATGTGGCGAAGCTGGCCGGTCTGCCGCCGGCGGTGCTGAACCGGGCGAAGGTGATATTGGAGGCGCTGGAAAACTCTTCGGCGCAGATTGACGCGGAGCTGGCGGCGGGCGACGCCGCGGTCGGCCGCAAACGCGGACTACTGGTGCGCCGGACGAAAAAAAGCGCGAACACCGGCGCTGAAGGGGAAATCGACGAACTTCTGCCGTTCCAGCCAAAACTGTTCTGATTTTTATCGGGAGAACCGCAATGGACATGATACCGGAGGAATTTGACAAACTCACCCGCTACCTTGCAATGGACGACGCCGAAGCCGACCGGCGACGGGCGCAGGTGCTCGGTTTTGACAACGCAGTGATGGTCGCCCCCGGCGCAATCATCCGGATCGGCGTCAACCGGATCGGCAAAAACTCCTTCATCGGGCTGTATTCTTATTTGAACGGCGACGTGCGGATCGGCGCCAACGTGCTGATCGGGCCGCACTGTTCGCTGCCGGCGGGCAACCACAAATTCGACCCGGCGACCAAGGCGTTCAACACCATGCGCGACAAACCGGAACCGATCGTCATCGGCGACGGTTCGTGGCTGGCGTCCGGCGTCACCGTCACCAGCGGAGTGACCATCGGGCGCGGCGTGCTGGTCTGCGCCAACAGCGTGGTCACGCGCGATCTGCCGGACTTCGTGATCGCCGCCGGAACTCCGGCGAAGGTCGTCGGCACGATCGACCCGGAG
>JAEWSS010000067.1 GCA_023459755.1 Verrucomicrobiota bacterium
ACCAGCACCGCGGCGCGCCCGCCGGCCACCGTCAACACCTCGCCGTCCGGCGAAATCCCGACCAGCGCCTCGATCCGGCCGCCGTACCCCCTGGATGTGCTTCCGGAGGCCGCGTATCCGGCCGGAACGCCGTCAATCGACGCGGCATAAAACACCACGCCGTCCACCGTAACACTTTTTCCGATCTCGGCGTTTTCCGGCAAAACCCGTCCCAGACTCTGTTCGAGCTTGCGAACCTTCGCATCCGCCTTCGGTTTGGCGGTCACACCGTCAAACCACGCCAGGATTCCCGCCGCCGCCACACCGACCACACACAGAATCAGGCCGAGCAGCAGAGGATTGCTTGTATTTTTCAGGTTCATTATCATCTTCTCCTATGCTTTTTTCCGAACATAGCCGAACGGCCGCAGCTGGCACATCCGGTCGATCAGCGGCACCAGCGCGTTCATAAACAGAATCGAAAAGCTCACGCCCTCCGGATAACTGCCCCAGATGCGGATAACGCAGGTGATAACGCCGCAGCCGAACGCAAAAATCACACAGCCCCAGGTGGTCATCGGACTGGTCACCATGTCGGTCGCCATGAAAAACGCGCCGAGCAGCAGTCCGCCGGTCATCAGATGAAACAGTGCCGGTGGCGTCATCGTTGGGGCGAAGAAATGCACCGTCGCGGTGAACGCCGCCACCGTGCCGATGAACACCAGCGGAATTTGCCACTTGATCAGCTTCATCAGCATCAGCGCAATGCCGCCGACCAGCAGCGCCAGACAGCTGGTTTCACCCAGACTGCCGCCGCGATTACCGATAAAATAGTCGAAATACGCGCTGTCGGTGGTGAGTTCGGCATAGATGTCGCCGTGCGCCGAACCGTGCGGCGTGGCGGTAGTCTTCAACATCGTCGCCTGACCAAGCGGAGTGGCGTAGGTGGACAGTTCAAAGTCGGACTTGCACCGCTCCAGCTCCGTCGGCGTCCAAGTGGTCAGCGCCGCCGGAAGCGCAATCAACAGCGCCACCCGCGCCACCAGCGCCGGATTGAACGGATTGTGGCCAAGTCCGCCAAACACCTGTTTGCCAACCCAGATCGCAATGAATCCACCCAGCACGCAGACCCACCACGGCGTGGCGGGCGGCAGGTTCAACGCCAGAATCAGACCGGTCAGCGCCGCCGAACAGTCGCGCAGCGGCGACAGCGGCCGTTTGGCCAGAAAAAACCAGATCGCCTCGGCCGCCACGCAGGAGGCCAGCGTCAGCAGGATCACCCCGGCCGCCGGAAATCCAAAGAAAAACACCCCGGCCGCCGCCGCCGGAAGCAGCGCCGCGATCACCTTGAGCATCATCTTTCTAACACTCTGGTTGTCATGAATATGCGGCGACGAACTCAAAATAAGGTCGTTTCCGCTCGGCAGTCTTATCTCTTTACAATTTTCGCTCATTTTATCGCAATCCCGTTATTTTTTGGCGCGTTTGCGTATTTCGGCCTTGGCGCGACGCATGTGCTGAACCAGCGGACGATGGGCGGGACAGGCATACGCGCAGGCGCCGCATTCCAGACAATCCATGACGTGGTTCTGTGCCGCGAGGTCGAATTTCTCATTCTCGATCAGCATCGACAGCGGCCCCGGCGACAAATGCATCGGACATCCGCGCAAACACATTCCGCACCGCATGCATCCGGCCGAATCGTACTGCACAATCTCCGATGCCGCCAGCAGCAGCACCCCCGAACTGTTTTTAGCGACCGGCACCTCAAAACTGCGTTGGGCAAACCCCATCATCGGCCCGCCGAGAATCAGTTTTCGCGGCTCTTCGGTAACGCCGCCGGCCAGCTCCACCAGCTTTATCACCGGCGTGCCGATCTTCACCAAAAAGTTTCCCGGCTCCGCCAGCGGAGTACCGGTCACCGTGGTAATCCGCTCGATCAACGGCACTCCGGACACCACCGCGTCGCAGATTGCGGCGGCGGTGGCGACGTTCTGCACCACGCATCCGGCGTCCATCGGCAGCCCGCCCTCCGGCACACAGCGGCCGGTCAAAGCATAGATCAGCTGTTTTTCCGATCCCTGCGGATACTGCACCTTCAGCCCGACCACCCTGACGCCGTATTTACCGGCCAGTTCATTCAGTCTGTCGATGGCGTCCGGCTTGTTTTTCTCGACGCCGACAAACACATTCCCGACTCCGAGCGCCCGTGCCATAATCGCCGCGCCGATCAGGATTTTTTCCGGCTGTTCCAGCATCAAACGATGGTCGGCGGTGAGGTATGGTTCGCATTCGGCGCCGTTGAGAATCACGGTATCGACTTTTTTGTCCGGCGGCGGCGAAAGTTTGACGTGGGTCGGAAACGCCGCCCCGCCCATGCCGACAATGCCGGCGTCGCGCACCCGGTTTTTGAGTTCGGACGGCTCGACGGTGCGCCAGTCCAGCGGCGCCATCCGGTGGTCTGTCCACTCGTCGCGTCCGTCGGCCTCAAGATATATCGCCGGGATCAGCGTTCCCATCGGGCCGGGAGCCTCGCCGATCGCGGAAATCACGCCGCTGGTCGGCGCATGCAGCGGAACCGACACAAATCCGGCCGCCTCGGCCAGCAGGTCGCCTTTTTTCACCGCGTCGCCGACCTTCACCACCACTTTCGGCGGCGCACCGACATTCTGACTTATCGGAATCACATAACGCTCAAACAGCGGCGCAGCGGCCACCGCCTTTTTTTCAGTCAAACTTTTACCATCCTTCGCCGGATGAATACCACCCGGGAACGACAGCGGTTTTGGCGGAATAGGTTTATTTCCGGCCATTTGCAGCCTCCTTTTTCGCCTCGGCAAGCTCGGCGTATTCAGTTTCCAAATGCTTTTCCACCGTCATCAGGCATCCGGTCGGACAGCCGGCGGCCGCAACCACTTCTTCGCCCGGCAGTCCATTTTCACCCGGCTCATAGTTGACCGAAACCTTGATCCCTTCCACCGTGAACTGTCCCTCCGCTCCAGCCTTCACGCACTTGCGGCAGCCAAGACATGGAACATTGCAGACCTTCTTCTTCTCCGGCCCCTTCAGCGGCGACGAGCAGAAAATATGCACCTTAGCATCAACCGGAACCAGCTTTATAAGATGACGCGGACAAGTGTCCACGCAGGTTCCGCATCCAACGCAGACTTCCGGATGCACCACCGCCAGATTGTTGATGATTTCAATCGCGCCAAACGGACAGCTGCGGGCGCAGCTCCCCATGCCGAAACAGCCGTAAGAACAACTTTTAGGCCCGCCGGCGACCATCGCCGCCGACACGCAGTCGTAAACTCCGTTGTAAAG
>JAEWSS010000068.1 GCA_023459755.1 Verrucomicrobiota bacterium
TCTTTCTGGCGGCGGCGTTTCCGGCGTCCCAGCTCAAGATTCTGCCCTACAACCGGGCGGTGAAGTCGCTGAACGGCATGGCGGTTTCGGAGTTTATGGCGCGGGTTGGAAAGTCGTTCAACGTCGAAGAAGTTGCCGGACAGTGCGAGCCGGAACGGTCGAACGAGTTCGGAATGTATATCGGCGGGAAATGGTATAAACTGACGCCGAAGTTCGACACCGCCAATTTGGGGGTGATCGGCGGACTCGATGTGTCGATACTTCAGGACAATATTCTGGCGCCGCTGTTGGGCATCAACGATCCGCGCACGAGTTCCAATATCGACTTTGTCGGCGGTATTCGCGGCCTCGGCGAACTGGAAAAAATGGTGCGTTCCGGCAAGTATCAGGTGGCGTTTTCAATGTATCCGACCACCGTGGATCAGCTCATGGCGATTGCCGACGCCGGAGAGATCATGCCGCCGAAGTCAACATGGTTTGAGCCGAAACTGCGCGACGGGTTGGTCTGCCATAATTTTTGATGCTTTTATGCGGCGCGGCAGGGCCGTTGCGCATGGCGCGCTGTCTGTAAATCTGTAAAAATGTATTGAACCAATCGTAAAATAAAAAAGAAACAAGGAGCGATGATGATGAAATCATGGAAAATAGCGGCCGCGATGTTTTCGGCTGTTGCGGTGTTCGCCGCCGAGCCGGACTATGAGTCAATAAGCAAATACGTTCCGGCCGCGAATGACGGGCTGGCCTACCTCAATACTGAAAAATTCAGCGGCAGTGTGTTTGTCGAAGAAATCAAGAAACTCGGCGGCGATATGGCTGACATGTCGGCTATGCCGGACGAGGACGGCGCATTGCTGTTAAGTTTGAACAGCGCGGCCCCGGAAGAGAGCCTGTCGGTGTTGTTTGTCGTGAAAGGCGTGTCAACGCTGGATGAACTTGCGGCTAAAAGCGCGGAAAACGACAAGGTGAAAGTGGAAAAGGTCAAGGTCGGCGAGCACGACGCCCTGCGGTTTGAAGGCGCGCCGATGGGAATCTTTGCCGTGGACGACGGGGTTTTTGCCATGATTCCGGATGGGCAGGCCGACGGATTTTTCGCGGCAGCCAAAGGGGTTAATGCGGATTTGAACGGCCGGGTTGCCGCGTTGAAGGACAAGCCGCTGTTCGGATCGTTCAATATACCGACGGCGCCCGAAGATGAGATGCCGGTCAACCGCTGCGATGTTGTCGGCGGTCTGGCGGAAGACGGCAAGGCGATGACGCTTACCGCGATGTTGTTTATGCCCGACGAAAAAGCCGCCGCGCAGGCGGTGCAGGAAATCCAGGGCGGCATTATGGTGTTCACCATGGCCGCGGCGCAGCAGGACCCGGCGCTGGGCAGCATGCTGATGACCGCGATCAAGCTCACCGCGGATAAAAATATCATGAATATTGATTTGAATATCACTCCTGAGTTGATCGCAAAACTTCAGGAAATGGGCGCGGCTCCGCAAATGACCGGCGATGCCGGGGCGGCCGCGGAACCCGGCGCGGCAGCGGAAACTGCGGCGGTTTCTGTAAAATAAGAACATTGCCGAGTATCTTAACCGGCGGCTGGTCCGCCGGTTTTTTTGTGATAAATAACCGGTGTCGCGGTTGCAAAAAATACGTCGGATAGTAACTTATAACGGGTGAAGACGCGGATTTTTTTAATAAAAAAGTCCGCTGCTCTTGGTTTGCAGTGTTTTTTAGCTAAGACAGGACGGAGTGCTGGTTTGAATAATTGGCGGATTTGTATAGTGCTTGACCGGATGCGGAGTGCGTTCAACGTCGGCAACATTCTCCGGATCGCCGACGCGGTCGGCGCCTGCGAGGTGGTCGGTTGCGGCTATACTCCGCTTCCGCCGCACCCGAAACTGGCGAAAACCGCCATGGGCGCGGAAAATATGGTGCCGTGCCGACACGCGGAAAGTTCGCTTGAGGCGGTGGAAATGCTGCGCGCCGAGGGGTATCGACAGATATTGGCGGTGGACTGCGTTGAAGGGCGCAGTCGTTTCGCCTGGGAGTTCGAGTTTGAATTTCCGCTGGCGCTGGTTTTCGGCAATGAGGCGCTGGGGATTCTGCCGGAAACCGTCGATGCGTGCGACGGCGTGGTGGCACTGCCGATGTTCGGCACCAAAAGCAGCATCAATGTGGGCAATGCGGCGGCGGCGGCGCTGTATGCCGTGGTTGCCCGCGCCAACCCGGATATTCTGAAAAAATGGCGGCTGGAAAATGAAAATTAAACTTATTGGAAAAAATCTGGACGACATTCGTCCATATCTTGAAAAATACGGTCTCCAGGAGGTGGGTGCGGACAACGGGATGTTCGATATGGTGGTGGCGCACGGCGGCGACGGCACTTTGCTGTTGTCGGAATATTATTATCCGGGCATGCCCAAACTGCCGCTGCGTGACGCCGGAACCGCACCGCTGTGCGCCGAGCATTCCTACGATCGTCAGTTGTCGGCCTTCGCTTCCGGCGACCGCCGCACCACGTTTCTGCCCAAACTTTGCGGCGAATTCAACGGTGAACGGCTGTTGGGCATCAACGATGTTTTTATTCACAATTTCGACCGGGTGGGAGCGTTGCGCTACCGGGTGTGGATCGACGGCGAACTCTATGCCAATGAAGTGGTCGGCGACGGCGTCGGCGTGTCCACGGTTCACGGCAGCACCGCCTATTATCGAAGTATTACGCACAGCATATTTAAAGTTGGAATGGGGCTGGCGTTCAGCAACAGTACGGTGGAGGTCGATCATCTGGTGGTCGGCGAAAACAGCGTGATCGAGGTGGAAATCATCCGCGGACCGGGAATACTGGTGGCCGACAACGCGCCGCGTTCGCTGAGTTTGCAGGTCGGCGACCGGGTGACGATCCGGCGATCCGGCGAGTCGGCGGCGATCTACAATCTTGACGCATTTATGTGTCCGTGCTGTCGGCTGCTGCGCCATCCGAACAAGTACGAGGAGCGCATTCTCTGCGCCGCGCTGTCCGGCCGAACCGGAGAAAAGCAATGAAGGTGCTGATCACCGCCGGCCCGACCCGCGAGGCAATCGACGCGGTGCGCTTTCTCTCCAATCGCTCGACCGGGAAAATGGGCTATGCGCTGGCGCATGCGGCGGTGGAACGCGGGTTGGAGGTGGTGTTGATTTCCGGTCCGGTGTCACTGCCTGCGGTTTCCGGGGCGCGGATGGTATTTGTGGAGTCGGCGGCGGAAATGGCGGCGGCGGTTCGGGCGAATATTGACGGATGCGGCGTTGTCGTCATGGCGGCGGCGGTGGCCGACTACCGGCCGAAAACACGGTTTGCCGGCAAACTCAAAAAAGGCGAGGGCGGCCTGACGCTTGAGCTGGAACGGACCGAGGATATTCTGGCGGCGCTGGGAAAGGGGAAACAACCCGGACAAAAACTGGTCGGATTCGCCGCTGAAACCGACAATGTTGAGCATAACGCTCAGGAAAAACTCAAACGGAAAAATCTCGACTTCATTGCCGCCAATGACGTTTCCCGTCCGGGATGCGGCTTTGCCGGCGATACAAATTGCGTTACTTTGTACTGTGCCGACGGCGCGAAATATGATATTCCGTTCGGAAGCAAAGCGGAAGTCGCCGTTGAAATGTGGAAAATAATCATGGGAGATGTGCAATGAATAAAAAAGTCGTTCTTGGCGTGGCGGCGGTGCTGCTGTGCGCGGCGGCCGGAGTTTTTGCGGTTGACAAGGCGGTTGACAAAGCCGGGGAGCTGAAGAAACTTGAAGCGGAACGTACCGCGTTGACCTGGAAAATTGTTGATAAACGTGCTGAATTGATTGCCGGAAACGCCGACTGCCGCGAGCTTCACGAACAGATTATGGCGCTTCACCGCGAGTTGGCGCTGAAGCTCGATGCCGATCCGGCCATGCGCGACCTCAACACCAAGGCCGATGAACTTGACCGCAAGATCGCCGAACTCAAAAAATAAATGATCGTCAACGTTTTCAATGGCGACTGCGCGTTTGACGTCTGGCGGCGGAATCCGACGCCCGGCGATTTTTTGGTCTGGCGTGAAAATTATCTGATTGGCGATATTCCCGACCTTCGTTTCGATGATCCGGAATATATCGCGGCGCGCGCCGCGGCGTTGGCCGCCGGAACGCCCGGCGAATGCGGACGTCGAATCAACGACATCGCCGCCGAGCTTGACCGCATGGAGCGTCGTTTTGCCGCCGCCGGTGCGAATGACACCGTGGTTTTGTGGTTTGACATTTGTCCGTTTGACCGCGCAATGCTTTTTTCACTGCTGTGGCGGCTGGATTGCCGTCCGCCGTCCGCCCGGCCGAAGGTTGAGCTGATCTGCCGCGACATCGACTGGGGAG
>JAEWSS010000069.1 GCA_023459755.1 Verrucomicrobiota bacterium
ACGGTGGACCGCTTCCTCAAAGACTGCGGAATTGATTCGCTGGCCAGCATCAGCTGTACCGGCGTGACCGGCAGTCAGATCGTGGAGGACACGCACGACTTTATTCCGTACGACTTTAAGATCAGCGAAGTCGCCGCTCACGTTGCCGGCGCCAGGCGTTTTTATCCGGAATGCGAAGCAATTCTTGACGTTGGCGGGCAGGACAGCAAGGCGATGGTCTTCAATCGCGAGACCAACATGTGGAACTGCAAAATGAGCGGCATCTGCGCCGCCGGCACCGGAGCGTTTCTGGACAGTGTGGCGATAAAACTCAATGTGCCGATCGAGGAAATGCCGGCGCGCGCCGACTATAACAGCCGTTTGGAATTTTCCAGTGTCTGTGCCGTGTTGAGCGCAACGTCCATCAACAAGTTCAAAAACCGTTTTCCGTTGGGCGAAATCATCGGCGGCGCCTGCAAAGCCCAGGCGCGGACGATCATGTCCGGCGTCGGTGAGATTTTCCAGGGTTATAGCGGGCCGATCGTTTTTCAGGGCGGCGTTGCCTATAATGCCGCGGTGGCGCATTATCTGGAGGAAATCACCGGCAACAAAATCGTTATTCCGGAACAGCACGGGATCATCGGTGCGCTCGGAGCGGCGTTGCTGTCGAAGCAATATAAGAACTTGAACCACAAGCATAAGCTCTATCGGCCGGCGCCGTTGGAAGACCGGCCGCTGGAGTCGGCCCGTCGCCGGGTGCTGTCCAGCGGGCGAGAGTTTCGCGGACGGTCGTCATCGCCGCTGATCTGGCGCAACCTGTTTTTCCCCGCGGAGATTTTGAATGCAATGGGGGCGCGCATCCTGACGCTGGAGACTTATGCGGCGATGTTCGCCCGCAATACGCAGAAACTGAAAAAGGCGTTCGACTGCGCGGCCTGCAAGGGATATACCGGTGAAAGTTGTTCTTTTCTCCGGGTGCTTGAGGGGGTTGAACTGCCGTCGGCGGCGTTCGGGCTGTCCACCTCGCAGCCGTGCCAGCAGGGGGAACGGGTGTTCCGCGATCTGGTGCGGAACTACAATATATCGGACAAGTTCTTTTCACTTCAAACGCCGTCCAACGAAGACGGAAACGCAGTTGAAAATCTTGCCGGAGATTTGGAGCGCTCGGTTCACATCATTGAAGCCAAGACCAATCTCCGGATGGACCCCGGCAAATTGGCGGCGGCCTGCGACTATTCCAATCAGGCGCGCGAATGGTCGTTGAAATGCAATGATTTGCGTGCCGACAATCCGCCGCTGCTGCGCGGGGCGCAGGCAATTTACTTTGCTTCGATTTTTTCTCAGATGTGGGGGCGTTCGGAACTGGTTGAGATTCAGAAAAAGCTTTGCCATGAACTTGAGGAGTATCGAGACACGCATAAAATGGACCCGATTGACTCCACTCATCGGTTGATCTGGCTGCATCTGCCGCCGTTTTACAACACCGAGCTGCTGGACTATATTGAACTTACCTGCAATGCTCCTATCGTGTTTGAGGAGGTCAATTACATCGGCTGGGAGCCGTTGGACTGCAACGATCCGTACCGTTCACTGGCGCGTAAAATGCTGAATTCCGGATTTATGGATCCGGAATTGCGGGTGAAGGCGATTATTGAGCAGGCGGCGCGATTCAAGCTGAACGGCTGTGTGCTTTACAATCATGGATTCGGGCGTTGTTCGATGTCGGACAGTTCGTTTATCAAACATCTGCGTGAAGAACTGGCCAAGTCGCATCTGCCGCTGCTGGTGTTGGACGGCGACTGTATGGATCAATCCATTGACCCGTGCAGCACCTACACCAAGGTCAGCGCCTATGTCGAGGCGTTGAACCAGCAGAAGTTCGGCAATGTGTTCGGGATACCCTGCGGCAAATAAAATCCTGCGGCAGTCAAGACGCTGACCGTCATGCGAAGTGGGTTTGCGCATCGACGGTTTTGCGTTGTTCAAAATCGGCGGTGCGGACTATTGTTGCGTTGCGGTTGCGTCGGCCGGTGTGAACGAGGCGAAGTCGGCGGGGATGAGGCGCAGTTCGTCGATAAATTTCTCCACGGCGGAGCAGCAGGCAAACTCGGTGCGTGAATGCGAGTCGCTGCCAACGGTGAATTTTGCTCCGGCGGCTTTGGCGGTTGAAAATAAGCGCAGCAGGGTTTCTTTGCCGACAATGCCGTTCGTGCAGCAATGGATGACGCCGGCGTTTATTTCTATGGCGCAGTGATGGTTTGCGGCCAAAGCGAAGGCGTCGAAGAGTTCGGCGTCGGAGATTGTCGCCAGCGTCCGGTCATAAATATCCTCATATCCCATAGTGAACAGTGGATGTGCCATAATGTCGGCCAGACCGGACGCGACGCCGGAACGGAAGAACGCCATCATGTGTGCTGCGAATGACTGCGGCGTCACCGGAGACGGCAGTTCAACGAAGCCTTTCATATGGAAATGATCGGTCGAAAGCAGGACGACGTCGAATTTTTCCCTGAGTTCCGGCGTTATTCCGATTTTGCCAACCGCGCACATGTCCGCTTCGCAACCGGTGAGGATGGTCAATCCGTCGATTTTCAAGTTGCGGATCGCTTTGAACAGCGGCCAGTGCCGGCGGCCGTCCTGAGGCGCATACCAGGGCGACGGCGGACATTCCGGATTATTCCAGAAGTGGTCGGTAAAAGCAATGGTCTTCCGGCCGCTGTCGGCCATAAATGCGGCGACATTCTCCACCGTCTGCCATGGATCGGTGCAGCAGGAGGAAATGGTGGTGTGTATGTGGTAATCTTCGGTAATTTTCATGGTGTTGCATTCCTTTCAGGTCATTATTGCCAGCCATCCGGTCAAAATAATCATGGAAACGACGGCGGTCGGCGCTCCATAGCGAAAAAACTCACCGAACGAGATATGCAGTTTGAAATCTTCGGCACATTGCGCAACGATGATATTGGCCAAACTGCCCATCACGATAAGGTTTCCGGCGAAAGCGTTGGACAGGGCCAGCGCATAACAGCAGACCGGATCAGTGGTGTCGATCACTCTTATCAAAAGCATTACCGCCGCCGAGTTGTTGATGCAGTTGCTGAAGGCTCCGGAAATCAGTGACAACTCGATCGGGTTGTTGAGATCGACGCCGCAGCCGGCCAGAAATTTCAGCATGTCGTCGGCCAGACCGGTGTCCACAAAGGCGCCGACAATGACGAACAGCCCGATGAACAGCACCAGCAGCTGCCAGTTTACACCGGATAAAACTTGACGGCTCGGCAGCATCCGACTGCACAACAGCAGTCCGGCGCCGGTCATCGCCGCCAGGTAGTGCGGTACGCCGGTGAAGACGAAGGCAAAGATCAAAATGGCAAGAACCCCGGTTCCTTTGATGGCGCGCCAGCGGTTCAGCGGCGGATCGCTTTCCGCCGGAATCGTTGCGGCGGCGTCCGGCTGAGCTGAAAATTTGCCGCGTCCGACCCGGTACACCACGGCGTAACAGACGGCCAGCGACAGCATGACCGGAATGACGGCAAAGCGCATGTATGATCCGAACCGCAGCCCGCCGATTTCTCCGATCAGCACATTTTGGGCGTTGCCGATAGTGGTAAGCGCACATCCGATATTGGAAGCCAGCGCCAGGGCGATCAGGAACGGAATCGGATTTATTCTGCTTCCGATCAGTGCCGACGCCACTATCGGCGCCATTGCCAGCACCACGACATCGTTGTTCAAAAAAGCCGATAGTCCGCCGCCGAGCGCAATCAGCACTGCGAGAAAAACCGCCGGACGATCAATAAGCGGTCGCAGCAGGCGATTGGCCAGCCAGCCGTAAAGTCCGGCGTAGTGCAGCTGTGAGGCTATGACCATCAGCGCGAAGAGCAGCAGAATGGACTCAATATTGACCGCCGCCACCGCCTGCGGCAGGGTGATGCAGCCGAACGCGAGCATGGCGATTGAGCCGAGCAGCGCGATCCCGGTGCGGTCGAGCTTCAAAAAAAACCAGTGTCCGACCGCCAGTCCGGAGTAGGCGGCGACGAAGACCGCCAGCGTGCAAAGTTCTTTTATGCCAATGCTGTCGATTAATTCACTCATAAAAATCCATTTCAGCCGGCTCTGTTTCTCGGTGTAATCGTAAGTATCGTTGGATTACCAATAGGTGTTCCAACGCGAAAAATCAAGCTGAAAATAAAAAAACAGCCGGATTTTGCCATTGTCTTGGGCGGACTTTCGCGACTTGAAAAAATGTTGTAATATGATATAGTATTGAAAACTTGAGGAGTTGCCGTCAGTGATGCATTCCGCCGTTCTCAGCCGGGGAAAAAACCGGTATTTCGTTGAATTGTTGCTTGGCTGCCTGATTTGTGCGGTTGTTGTTTTTGCCGTGTCGGCGGAACGTCCGGTTTGCGCGGCGGCGACGGCGGCGGTTGGTTCGGCGTCGAATTTGCTGATCGACGGTTCCGATGCCGGCGCCGGTTCCGCGGCGCTGTTTCCGTCGGTGCGGCCGGTCAAACATTTGCGTCGCGGCATGGCCGCGGCCGGTCGCGGCGGGGACGGGGGAGGGGACGCGCTGTTTTTCGCGCTTCCTCCGGTGCATATCGGAGTGTTGCTGACGCGGCGGGGCGATACGGTGTTCCCGAAAAAAGAGCATGACTGCGGCGTAAATGACGCATGTCGTCTGCCTTCGCCGCGCGCCGGACCCTTATATTCATTCGCCGCCGTTTGAGGCGGATTTTTGCACTATGGAAATCCGGCGTGTTTTAGCACTCGGTTTTTCCGTTCGGGTCGAAAGAGTTTCCGATATTTTTCCTGGAGATTTACCGCAATGAATGAATATATTGCCGGACATATTGCCGATTTTGCGCAATATGCCCATTTATGGGGTTTTCTGATAATTTTTATTTTTATGACCATTGAAAGCTCATTTATTCCATTTCCGAGCGAGGTGGTGATGATTCCCGCCGGCTTTTTGGCCTGGCGAGGCGAACTTTTGACTGGAAATGTTTGGGTTGACGGCGTGCTGGCGGTGGTTTGCGGCGTGTGCGGTTCGCTGGCCGGAGCCTATGTCAATTATTATCTTGCACTTTATCTTGGGCGTGGGGCGTTGTATAAATACGGGAAATATTTTTTCCTTAATGACAAAACGCTGAATCGGGCGGAAGAAGTTTTCCGGGAATACGGCGCGCTGGCCACTTTTGTCTGCCGACTGCTCCCGGCGATTCGTCAGTTGATTTCACTGCCGGCCGGACTGGCCAGAATGCCGATCGGTCAGTTTTCTTTTTACACCGCGCTCGGCGCTGGAATCTGGGTGACGATTTTGACCTTGATCGGCATCTGGTTCGGCCGTGTCGCCGGAGACATGAGTTATGTGGCGATGGTATCCGGCGGAGAAAAGCTGATCGCGGACAATTATATCTGGATTTTCGGCGGCTGCGCGGTTATGATCGCGGCGTATATAGCGATACACCGCAAGATCATGAAACCGCGCAATCCGTCGGTGGCGTCAGTCCAGCAGGACTGAGCGCGAATCGATCAGTTCTGCCGCGTTTCTGTTCAGCATGAAGCGGTATTCGCCGCCGGCGACCTCCATGCGGTCCGAGTTGTGACGACAACGCGCCAGATCGTGTTTGTCCAGAACAAACTCAAATTCGCGCGAGCCGCCGGGCGGCAGCGCGACCGTTTGGAATCCGACCAGTTCCTTGGGCGGTCGTCCGGCATTGTCCGGCATTTCCGCGTAAAGTTGTGCTGCGCCGTAAGCGTTTTTCCCGGACGGGTTGTCTGCCCGGCAAAAAACTGTGACCTTTGCCGATTCGCATTTGCCATCGATTTCAACCTTTGTGATTCTAAAGCACGGCTCCGGTTCGTATCCGAGACCGAACCCGAATGGGAACAGCGGTTTTACGCCGGCGGCGTCGGCGTGACGGTAGCCGATGAATTCGCCTTCGCGGTATTCGGAGTGCGGATCGTCTTCACCGCGCACTCCGGGATAACAGCCGTTGGCGTGACAGCTGTAATCGTTGTAGTCAACGGCCCAGGTAAACGGCAGGCGGCCGTGTGGAGAAGCCTGTCCGAACAGGATGTCGGCCCAGGCGCGCCCGGACTCCATTCCGCCGTAAAAACCGTCGAGCATGGCCGGCAGGCGGTGGAGCCACTGCGCGGCGTCAAACGGACCGCCGGCGGTAAAACAGCCGATGATGTTGGAGTTTGCTTCGCATAGCGCCGCAAGCAGGTCGTTCTGCCGGGCGGGCAGGGACCATGAGGAAACATCGGCGAAGGGAACGTCGCCCCAGCCGATGGCTTCGCGGTCGTCGCGGTGGGTGCGTCCGCCGAAGAAAATGACGCGGTCGGCATTTTTCGCCAATTCGGCGGCGCGGCGGATGCCGTCTTCGGCCGGCACGCACCAGAGCAGGCGGAATTCGGTGAATTCGGCTTCATTTCTGGTCATTTCGACCGTCAGGTTCAATGGTTTCCCGGCCTGAACGTCAAGCTGGACGCCGCTCTCGTCCGGGTAGGGGCGCGCCGGTGCGTTGTGCAGAATTTCACGACCGTCGAGCAGGAGGCGGCCGCAAAGCCGGGATGTGTTGTAGGTAAGGAAAATGCGACCGGAGCGCTTGGGAACGACGGCGGTTTCCATCCGGACTTTGAATTTTCTGAGATTGAGCGAATCGGCGTTGTCGCGTCCGGCCGCCAGAAAAATTCCCCAGCGCAGATTGAGCGATGTTTCGCGGCGAATCTCAAACGGAGCATCGTCAAAAGTATTGTCAAAAAAACTTACGCGGACACCGGCCCCGCCGTCCGGATGGCGGAGCAGTTCATCGGGCAGAAGTTCACTGCCTTCAAACCGGACGCCCGGTTCGTAGACAATTTCGATGCCGGAATCCTTAAGCGCCTCGGTC
>JAEWSS010000070.1 GCA_023459755.1 Verrucomicrobiota bacterium
CTGTTTGATGTCCGCAACGCGCGCCGGGGAATCCTTGAAATAGAAAAGATTGGTCTTTTTGTCCAGCCGCACCGTTGAATCCAGCGGACCGCTGGAAATCTGAGCGCCGACAATGACCTTGCGCATCTCGGCGGCGGCTCGGAACTGCGGCTTATAAGTGCCATAGGCGACGCCGGTTCCGGCAATAATCGTGTTATAATCGTTCATTTTCCCGGGGCGGTCGAGCGCCGCGACCATCTCGTCGATATACGGCATCATGTCCTGCGCCGTGGAAACGATCAGCAGTTGCCGGTTGTTTGCCTTGTCCTCCATTCGCGTCACGGTCGAAACCGGATCGAACCGGATCGCCGCACTTTTGACGAAGGGAGCAAGATCGGCGGCCATGGTGTATTTCAGTTCATATACCCGGCTGACAATGTTGAATTGTGCGTCATCCTGCATGAAGGTGATCTTCTGCACTTTCTCTCCGGCCTCTTCGACCTGCGTGGGCGTAAGCGGCTGTGCCGCCGGATTGGGTTCCACCGCCAAAACGGGGAGGAGTCCGCCTGCCGCGATCATCACGGTCAGACTTTTCCGAAACATGTTTTTCACTTTCTGTTCTCCTTTTTATTGATTTAAAGTTTGAATAGACTAACTTACTGCATAAAAAATGAGCGGGACGGGCGTGGAATAAAATTCGAGCAGACGGTTGTCAAACAGCCTGCCTGCGGCAGGGAAAATGTTCCGCGGCGGCTATTCCACATTATCCGCATTCCGACTTCCATATATCCGGTGCGACCAGGTTTGGGTGAACACTTCGGAGCCGCCCACCGGCGCGTGCGACACGTTAACGCACGCCGATTTATCATACGCACAACATCCAGCCGACGACGACGTTCGCATGACGAAGGGTGTTTAGCACGAAACGCAATGTTCCAACCGGCTGATTTTCTAAGATCCGACAATAAATTACAGTAAGGAATCCGATACACGCTGCTATTTTGGAAGCAAAAAACTCCCGCACCGCGCCCCGGACTGAGCGGCCGAGCGCCACCCCGAACGCCGACGGGCGGCAGAACAGCAACCGCGCCCCCGCCTCCACCGGCCGCCGCAATCACGCAAGACTTCGACCGAACGCCACCCCGATCGCCACCCCGATCGCCAACCCGAACGCCAACCCGATCGCCACCCCGATCGCCGACGGGCGGCAGAACAGCAACCGCTACGTCTGAAACTCCGGATACCGCAGTCAATGATACAACGGATTTCAATGCTTTTGGCAGAAACACCGGCGGCACGGTTAAGTTAGAGATGACTAAGTCGTTGCTCAAAAAAAATCGCCGCGCAAATAACGAAAACCGCTTTGCGCAAAACGCTTCCGGCGCCGCCAATGAACTCATATTTATAACATATGAGCACGGGTGCTTGACATGATCCATATTTAAAATTTTTCGCTCCATAACTAAATTCCACCGGCGGCAACCGCCGCCTTTGCTATTTCACCTTAATGAAAATATGACCATCAAAACACTTTGTAAAAACCAACTAAAGCTCAAAAGCCGTCCGCCCCAACCATCATATGGGCGATTCCCCGGCTGATGGCATATAATATAATTCGAGTTTTCAAATTGTCAATTAGGAATATCTAAGTTTTTTCCATTTTTTTCAACAACGCCGCCTCCGCAGCTCACGTCTGAAGACGGTCGGCAGATATTTCACCAATTTTTTCAATGATAATCCGCAGCGGTCTGACAATAATGAAAACCGGCAAAAATAATTCTCAAACAAAGCGGCATCGGATGCCTGGCAAGTGTTGTGCGTCACCCCAAAGCAAAATTTTTATTCCGTCCTCCGAGGCATAAGCCGCTATGCATGATAAATCAAGCTGCGCGCCAGCCGCCAGCCGCCACCCGCATTTTGTCCGGGCAGCGCACTCGGTCAATCATGCTGCGATAATTTATAAAAAACACTGTCTTTTTCAATCGCGATCATTCCCATCATAAAACGCTCCGCTCGTTCACAACAAAAAAATTCCGCAATCGACCGCGCCGTAAATGAACGCGCGATCCACAAAAAACAAGAATAAAAATGAGAAATATTACAAAAACCAGGTTTTGAACTTGAAATATCACACTTTTTGGAGTAAATTACCTAATGTAATATAGAGTTACAGTATGACTGTCATATGCGCTGTTTCAAAACCGTTATATTCCTGCAAATGCCGGAAACCGACAACCGACAAATGTTGGCCGCTTGAGGTGGAGACGCTCAAGTGAAATCATGTTCGTTTTTGTCTTATACGCGACCATCTTTCATGTTGATGCGTTCCAAGACGATGCTCGAAGCGGACGTGAACCGGGCGCCATGCGGAAAAACACATCTCCGGCATACCGGACGCAAATAGTCGAAAATGCAGCAGAAAACGTTGTCCCGAAAAACAATTTAAGATGAATAAAAATGATACCCAATATTGAACAAGACAGTATCGCTGTTTATGAAAACGATACGGCTTTCAATACAAGCCTCCCCGGTGGCCGCAATTCCGCACGGGAAGCCGGTTATTATAAAAACTCAGACAACCGCGCATGCAGTGCGCCGTGGACAACCGATAAAACGTTGACTTGCCGGACATTCCAGCGCTTCCAGGCATATACGGCCACAATGGGGTTTGAAAAAATAATTTCAGTTTTTCATTCTCCGGTCAGGCAATCAATCCGTCGCGAATCACCGGGACATTATCATCGGTTGCCGGCAGTCGGAATAAATCGCACAACCGGTGACAGAACAGAAAACCGGCGGCGGCCGGAAATGTGGCGTTCTGAGCATGAAGAACATTTAATCACAAGGTTTTGAAAATAACAAATGAAAAAGATTGAACATTGTTTGATTGCAATGGCGTTATGGGAGAAGAAGTTCCCGCCGCTGCAAAAAACACAATCCGGACACGACGCGCTTCCGCAACGACCTGAACTACCGCCGGAGGGTGTCGATGCAGTATCTCCAGCATAAACTTATCGCTGTTTTCGGTTTGTTCTGTTTGCTTGCCGCGACGGCGGCGTCAGCCGAAGAGTCGCAGCAACGCCGAACGGTTCGCGTCGGTTTTTTTCAATTCGACGGCTATCATCAGACGGATTCCGCCGGAACGCCCTCCTCCGGGTACGGTTACGACCTGCTGCAAATGTTGCGCCCCTACACAAATTGGAACTTTGAATATGTCGGGTGTCAATCCGACTGGCCGGCGATGCTGCCGATGCTTGAACGCGGCGAAATCGATCTGGTCAGCAGTGCGGCCAAAACGCCCGACAGAATGGAAAAATTTGATTTTTCAGACCATCCGGTCGGCTTCTCCGGCGTTCAGATGACCGTACAAGCCGGCAACACACGCTTTAAAATCCGCGATTACGCAAACTGGAACGGGATTAGAATCGGCATGATTCCCGGCAACAGCAAAAACGAAGTGTTTGCCGCGTTTGCAAAAAAGCATAATTTCACCTATCAGGAAGTTCCGATTCCCAATACAACCGAGTTGTCTCATGCGCTTCAGGAAAAACGCGTCGATGCGATCGTAAGCGGAAGTCTGCGCCGCCTGAACAACGAATGGATCTATGAGCAGTTGGATTTCAAACCGTTCTATATCGTGGTAAAAAAGGGAAATTCAAAACTGCTTCAGGAGGTCAACAACGCGATCAAACAATTAGAAATCCAGCATCCCGGGTTTGTCGACGAACTGATGGATCGCTATTATTCCAACAAAACTCCAGGCGACACCGGAATTTGTTTCTCAGACACTGAACAGGCGTTCATACAGAGCGTCGAACAAAACGAACGGTTCTTCTCCGTTCTGGTCCATCCCGACCGTATGCCGTTTTCCAAGTTGGACGGCGAAAAATTCACCGGAGTCATGGCCGATATTCTCGACCTGATAACGGTGCGCACCGGATTGCGCTTCAAGGTTGTACCGGTGAATGACATGGACGATTATTATCAAAAACGGCAGAACGGCGAAGCCGATCTGGTGCTGGATATGCGTCAGGATTTCGCCCATGCGGAAAAACTTGGATATATTCTTACCGACTCCTATGTCGCGGCGGCAATTTCACTGCTGAAACTGAAAAATTTTTCCGGCAGCGTCAAAAACCTCGGCGTCATCCGGGACTCCAATACAGAATATGTGGTGCGTAAAAATCCGCTGGACGGCGTTGAACTGAAAACATATCCGTCATATTCCGCCATGCTTGACGCCGTAAGACGAGGAGAATGCGACGGCTGTTATATGTTTACCCGATCGGCGGAAAACATCATCCTGAAAGACCGAACCGGATCGTTTGCACTGGTCACGGCCGGTCGCCTGATCAATTTTTCGGTTGGCGTCAACGAAAACTGCCCGCCGATTTTATATTCGATCGTGAGCAAAGCGGTGAAGAGCATTTCCGTTGAGGAGACGCGGCGCATTCTGCTGGCCCACAACGCAAGCGGCGTGATTGAACAGTCATTCCAGGAGTTTCTTGCGGAACATTCGATCGGCGCTTTTTCGCTGGGCTGCATATTTCTGATTATATTGACGGGAGCCCTGGGGATTGTCGTTTATTCCCGGCGCAGGGTAAAGCTCGCCCATAAGGAATTGGCGCGAAATACCAGAATGTGGAAAATACTGCTGGATTCCGTACCTATTCACATTTTTGCAAAAGACCTCGAGAATAAAAACAGCTATATATTCTGCAACAAAGCATTGTGTGATTTTTTCGGGCTTCCGGAGTCGGAGATTATCGGCAAAACCAATGCCGACCTGTTCGGCATTGACGATGCCGACAAAGTCACGCCGCGGAACCTTGACGCGTTGTCCTCCTGGGATACCGTGGGAGAAATGACCGCGGATGTGACAGACCAAAAAGGAAAAAAACGCTCTTACCGCTTAATAAACATTAATTTTGCCGATAGTGAAGCGGCCAAACTTCTTTTAGGAACCGCCACGGAAATTACGGAATTGGAAGAGGAACGCAGTCGTGCGGCAGAAAACGCCGAATGGTTCAAGCGAACGCTCAACTCCATTGGCGACGGAATTATCACCACCGACGCGAAGGGAAAAATCATCATGCTGAATCCCGTCGCGGAGCGTATGACCGGAGTAAAGAGCGCCAACGCGGTCGGGCTTCCTCATGAAGATGTGTTTCACATTGTCAGCGCGGTTGATGACGAACCGATGCCGTCGCCGATTACCCGAACAATTCGCACCGGCAACATTGTGGAGCTTGCCAACCATACCGACCTGCTCAGCGTCAACGGAACACGCTATCACATAGCCGACAGTTCCGCCCCGATTCGCGACCGGAATGGCGATATAACCGGAGCCATTCTGGTGTTCCGCGATGTCACGGAGGCGTATCTGCGCCGCGATCAGTTGAAACAGGCGTTGAACGGTCTTGAATACGCCGCCGGACTTTCCCATGCCGCATATTTCAGGATGAGAATGAAGGACAACGCAGTGTTGGCCTGCAGCAAGGAGTTTCCGTCACTGTGGCCGGTTCGCGACGGGGTCATGATTCCGAAAGAGGAATTTGTCTGGCCTGACGACTTGCCGTCCACTAAAAAGATATACGAAGACCTGGGCGCCGGAAAAATTGATGTCGCCGTACTGGATTACCGGGCAATGATGAACGGGAAACTGCAGAATTACCAGATTCGCGGACGGCTTGACAACGAGGATCGGAACAATCCGGTCTTTGTCGGCGTAATACAGGATGTGACCGAATTGAAGCAGAAAGAGCTTCAATTGGCCGATACGCTGAACCTCTGGAATATGGTGCTCGACTCGATTCCTGAGATGATTTTCGTCAAAGAGATTGACGATGATTTCCATTATGTGATTTCCAACCGGTGCTTTGAGCAGTTTGCGGGGCGCCCGCGCAAAGAAATTCTTGGAAAACGCGACTGTGACATTTTCAAATCCGAAAAAGACAGTGCCGATTTCCGTAATTGGGACGAAACCATCTGCCGTGAAAATCATGCGCAGCAATTTCTCGAATCGCCATTGGATGCATCAGGGAAACAACTCTATTTGCGGACAACTAAAATCCCATTCACCTCGGCGGACGGCAAGCGTTTACTGCTCGGAGTTGTGGTGGATATTACGGAGGAAACCCTGCATGGTTGCACAACGTATAACGGAACCCGTCATCGGCGTCCTTGGCAAAAAACATGGTTGGTATGGAATTTATTATCAACTCCCACAACTCCTGTGTCGCCTTCAGTTTCGCGGCGCTCTCCCGAATCTCGGTAACATCCTGAATCACACCGACAACGGCATTCCCCTGCGAAGAGAGCGGCTCGGAAACCATGCTGATCTGATATTGACGCGAATCGTTGCCTATACCGGCGCGGTAAACACAGCTTCTGACCTCAGACCCGCCGTCGGCAAACGACTTTAACAATCGGCGAAATTCGGCGGCATCGTCATGGAAAACCCAATTTTCCGGGTTCTCCGCCACGCCGTTGTTTAGCGGCCACAGTGTCGGAAGCAATTTTGAACCGCTGATCCGCAACGATTCCGGATTCAATCGGAAGGAGGCCGAATGGGTCATTTCGGCGCCGAGTTCCATTTGCGCCATGGTTGCATGGAGCGTGTCGCGCTGGATGTATTCGTCGGTCACATCGCGGAACACCAGAATTGCGCCGATAATCGCATGTTCGGAGTTGAAGATCGGGGCGGCGCTGTCGGCAATATGATAACGTTTTCCGGTCATCCCCACCAGATCGGTGTGGTTGGCCAATTCGACCACGTTGCCGGTGCGGAGTGCGCGGGTCACCGGAGACGGCATTGGCGAGTCGTCCAGCGCGCTTGAGATCCGGAAGACCTGTTCGTGCGGTTTTCCCTTGGCCTGTTCAAAATTGACGCCGGTCATCCGCTCGGCCACCGGGTTCATCATTGATATATTTCCGTCAAGATCGGTGGCCAAAACCCCGTCGCCAATGCTGTTCAGGGTCAGGCGCAGCCATTCGGCGGTTTCCTCCGCCTTCTTTCTGGCGGTCTGAAGTTCTGTTATATCGACGCAGACACCAAGCAGATATTTGTGATGGTCGGCGGTCTCGAAGCAAACCTTAAGCGACTTAAAAATCTCCAGGCCGTACTGCATGTAGGAAATATCCTCGTCAAAACGGAACACCTTCCCTACTGCGGCGCAAACCTCCGTATCATGGCTGCGCAGCTGTTCGGCCACCGCTTCCGGAAATATTTCAAAATCCACATGACCGACTACTTCGTTTTCCGTCAGTCGGTAATACTCGGTGAAATTACGGTTGGCCAGCTTGTAGCGGAAGTTGTCATTCACGTCCTTGATAAATACCTGACTTGGTATCGCGCCGAGAATGGCGTTGAGAATGGAATTCTGGCGCAGCAGTTCGGCGTTAAAATTCCGTTCGCGCTCCTTATCCGCGGTGACGTCCTGAATAATGCCGACCACGGTAGTCTTGCCGTCCGTATCGTGATCCAGCCCGGCCTCCATCCGGTAATATTTCAAACTTCCGAAGCAGGTGGAGCGGTAATCGACAATCATTTTTTTACTTTGGCCGGACAGCAGCTTTTCCCGTTCGGCGGTAAACCGCTCAAGATCTTCGGCATCAACTACTTCATTCCACAATTTTCCGATTCCGTCATGGATCGGCCACAGCGAGGCGAGTTTTTTGGCGCCATACATCCGGCGCGTTTCAACATCAAGACGGAATATCGCGATTTGCGTCATGTCGAACGCATATTCAAACGCATTCAAAGCCGCGGACAACCTTGCATGCTGGTTCTGTTCCTCGGTAATATCCACAACCAGTCCGAACAGTCGGCGGCGGCCGTCGGCCATCTTTACGCCGTGGCGGTAGAACCGGCCGATCCGCCGCTGACCTTTTTTATCGGTAAACGGAAGTACATTCTCCGACATCAGACTATTTTGCATTGCAAGCACATCGGAGTCATGAAAAATGCGAACCTCTTCGCGGTCGCCGAACAGTTCCTCGTCCGTCTTGCCGACAATTCCGGAAACCGGAAGTCCCCACAGATTACCGCATATGCGGTTGCATTTCAGATATTTAAACCCGTCATCCGCATCCTTGATATAGAAATATACCGGCATGATGTCAACCAGCATTTCATATTCGGAGATCACCTCGTTCAATTTTTCGTTCAAGCCGTTGGCCTTGTCCAGCGAGGCTTGAAGTCGAAGCTGCTGCTCCCAAAGTTCGCCGGCGTCATGTATGACCATGATCATATGCGGTTCCGTGGCATCCGGCCTGAAAATGGCCATAATCCGGTCGGAGACCGTCCACGTCTTGCCGTCCTGAGCCATTATCCGGAATCGGCGGCTGGCGACAACCGGCTTTCCGGTGCGTAAAACCTCGGCAAAAGGATCAAACGGGGTTGCATCGATGCCGTATTCGGTAATATGCAGCGCATCACGGTAGTGTCGGCCCTGCGTCTTGGACAATTTTATGCCGAACATTTTCTCGGCGCTCGGATTTATAAATAATATCCTCCCGGCAGAGTCGGCGATAACCACGCCGTCGCCGAGTGACGAAAGCACGTCTAAACACGGCACATGCGCACCTTCCCAGCGACAGATTTTTTTTCCTCCGGCATGCTTTTTCTTCCGCATAACCGAAACCGCAAGCGTTGCCGCCGTACCCAACAGCGTACCAGCCGCCAGTGACAGCACAACCGCAGCTGACGACAATATGGACGCTGCAATCATCAATAACCTCCAATAAAAGCTCTAAGCCTAAAGCCGTACAACTGCTTTCCGGCAGACAAATCATCCGGATTCATATATAAATGTTCATAAAATATAACATATCGCGGAAAGTTTACAAACGGTATTAGCTACTAAACTCATACTTTATTCGGACGACGTTGCGTTAAAAGATAAAAAATCAGGTAAAAACGCGCTGAAAGTCAAAGCTGGTCATCCCACGGCGCCTCGGATGGCTCATCGGCATAAGACGTCTTTTCCGGCGCTTCGGCATCTTGATTCAGTGCATTTAGAACCAATAACACATCTTCGGCTTTTGCGGAAACGCAATCAGTCTCAGCCGTTTTTCCGCCCGAAGCGGCAGTCTTTTTTTCTTCATTTTTGTGATCCGGAAAACGATCTGAGAACTGGAACCACCCGGCAAACAGTTGCCACACGGCCGCCGCCATAAGGATTCCGACAACCCAGTCGTTTTGCGTCAAATAACGGTAAACAAAATAGATAGCTACGCAAATCAGGCAATAATAACGGAATCCCCGCGCCCAAAAGAAGAGAAAAAACGGCGATAAAATAACTACCGCAAGAAAAGTAAAAAAAAGCGCAAACGCCATACTGCCGATCTTCCATTCATTTTGCCATGGAACGTAAAAACAATCAGCTAAAATCAGCGGGCAAGCGGTAAAACAACATCCGCTTAACCGAGGTCGGGCCGATGTCCAAAGTATTTTATTTTTGCACGTTGAGCGGCAGCGGCGGCTCGGGCAGCGGCTCGGCGGCAGCTTCGGCGGCGGCCTGATCGCGCTGTTGACGACGCTCCAGCATGGCGGTGTCGAACTTGTTTTTTTCAGCCAGGAATATTACGTCCAGCCGGACAACATAGGTGGGATCGGCCGAAGTCGACAACTTGCCGGTCTGTCCGAAACTGTCGGTATAGATCGGATCGCCGCCGACCGCCCGGCTTTGATTCCCGGTCACATAGGCGTCCGGCGTGTCATTGCCGCCGCCGGTAATATAGATCACTCCCTCGTTTATCCGCTTGAAAGACACGATTTTCACCGCGTCTGCGCCGACCGAACGCGCCTCATCCTGAAGTTTCTCTTTTATTTCCACCATGTTTGTACCGTCCGGCGCCGTGACGACGGCCCGGCCGATCTCGGCATACTTTGCCGTATCAAAATCCTGGCCCTCGTTGAAAAAGACAACTGAAACATCCGACGGCAACGGTTCCAACCGCTGTCCAACATAATCAATGTCTATACACCCGGACACAACGCATACGGCAAACAGCACCGCCGCCAGCTTAAACGCTTTCATATTCATTTTAACCTCTTGTATTGTCAAACCTGCATTTTTCGGACGTTGAATTCCAGCGCCCGGCCGCGACGAACCTTGCGCACCGTAAACTCCACTCCGCGATACCTGAACACATCTCCGACGCGCGGCGCATGCTTCAGCATCCGGTTGAACCAGATCGACAGCGGCTCCGCGCGCCGCGGCAGCTCCTGATGCAGTTCGCGTGCGAGCATACTCATCGGATTGCCGCCGCCGACCACCCAAAAACCGGGGTTGGGGCTGTAAAAAGTTCGCGGCAATGGATCGAACTCGTCGTCAAGATCCCCGACCAGCTCCTCAACGATGTCCTCCAGCGTAACCATTCCCAGCGTGCGGTTGTCCGCACCGCGAACGATCGACAAATGCACATGCTGCGTGGCGAATTTCTCCAGCAGATTGGCCGCGGTGTCATCCGGTCCGGAAAACGAGATCGGCCGCAGAATGCTGGTCAGCCCCTTGTCCGGACTGTTCAAACTCAGCGCCACCATTTCCTTAAAATTAACATACCCGAGCACGCGGTTGCGGTCCCCGTTTTCGCATACCGGATAACGAGTGTGAAAATCGATATGCGCGGTTTTTATCGACTCATCAATGGTCTGTTTCGCATCTAAGAACGAGATATTCTCCACCGGCAGCATCACCTGCAGCGCCGTCTGCTCCGAAAGTTTCGGCGCCGCCTTGATGATCCGTTCCTGACGCGGATTGATCTCCTGAGCATCGCGCGCCTCTCCGGCAAGCGCCGATATTTCATCGGCGGTGTCCATCTCCTCCGATTCGCTCTTAAACTCAAACGGCCGGTTGATCAGATAGACCAGCCGGATCAACGGCAGCATAATGATTCCGGCGTTCTTAAGCGTTCCGGCCGCCACCGACAGTATCTGACGATTGAATCTCACACCGAGATTTTTCGGCAGAATTTCGGTATACTGCACCATCGCCAGCGTAAACGCCAGCGAAAATATCCACAGCCAGTTATTGCCGTACAATCGGCCGAACTGCGCGCCGGCCACCGCCGCGCCGATAGTGTGGGCGGCGGTATTGCAAATCAATATCACCGCAATCGGCCTGGCGATATTCTCCTTCAGGCCGCGCACCACACAGCCGGTGCGATAGTTGCGCTGACGAATATCGGCCATCTGGCTCGGCGTTATGCTGAGCAATGCGGCTTCCAGCAGCGAACATATGAACGACACCACCAGCGCAAATCCGATGCTGCCGCACAAAATCAGCAGCGGATACAATCGATCATCGTCCGGCATACATTTCCTTTTCCAGATACATTGTGCTTACTTTATCTCCGGGAGTTTACTCTGCGCTGCGGCGGCCGCCTCTTTTTCGGCTTTCGCCTGTTCCGCCGCATGTTCCATCAACTTACGCAGACGGTCGGCCAGCGGTTTGGGCGCATTTTTCATAAAGTTGTCAATTACCACGCGATATATCACCTCAAGCGGCGGCAGTTCAACACCGCGCTCGCGTGCCTTGTTCATTTCGACAAACCGGTTGTACATCCAGTCGGCGGATGCTTCGAGTTCGGCGGCGTGACGGTTGTCGCCCAGCACCCGGAAGTGAATCGACCGATAGATCATGCCGACCAAAAGTTCACCAATGTCCTTTACGGTGGCGAAGCGAATGGTTTCTGCCAATTCCGCATTATAGAATTGCTCCAGCGTCAATTTCGAGTCGGTCATGCCGACATCGTATTTCTTCAGGAGTTTATACATCTCCTCCGCCTTGGCGGTCTGGCCATAGGTGTAGAACAGCACCACCGCGTCGCGCAGGAAATAATTGCGTGACAACAGGAACGATGTATCATTCTTATTCAGCTCATATCCCTCTTCGGCCGCACGCAGGGTGCGGTCAACCACGCTGAAGTTGGGCACGCCGATGTAGTACACCATTTTTTCCGGATCGGTAACCAGCGGCCGGCCGGAACGGAATGTGGACTGCAGCGAAATGGCGATAAAGTTGTCAAGCTGACGGCGACGCTGGTTCGGAGGACGGAACTCCAGCCCGAGATACGACCAGTAAATCCCCTGAGCCTCGCAGGTGTGCCAGTCAAGATCGCCGAATTCCCGATTGACGGCCAGCACCCGGTGCGGATTGAGCCGGAACGCGTTCCATATCCATGCGGCGCGAAGATAGTTGTTCAGCCAATCGCGGTCTTCGGACGAAAGTTTGCCCAGTCACTCCGGCATATGATCGAACTTGACATAGGCGCTGAGCAGGGTTTCAAAGTCCGGATAACCGGCCGAATCGATAATCTGCCGCGCCTCGCTTTTCGGCGGAAACTTCTCGTTGAAGCGGCGCTCAGGCTCCCAGTCGGACAG
Source organism: Verrucomicrobiota bacterium (assembly GCA_023459755.1). Lineage (GTDB taxonomy): Bacteria > Verrucomicrobiota > Lentisphaeria > Victivallales > Victivallaceae > CALXXL01. Next base: position 12,368 of record JAEWSS010000070.1, read on the forward strand.
TCTGAAATTAGGCACCACCGCCGCCATGGCCTCCCAGTCCGGCTTTTTGCCCATAACCCGGGTGGTTTCCATAAACAGTTTGTTCTTGTAGAACAAATGGGCGTCGTCATACACGTTGCCCAGCTTTTCGGTATATATGCGCGTCATGTCGAAATAGATGTTGGTGTCCTCTGGATTGTAGATCATCGCCTTGTCGCGCAACAGTTTGAGACCTTCTTGAATCCAGCGCCAACGGTCTTCGAAATTCGAACATGTGACCGACAGGTTGTAAGCCATCTCCCATCCGAGATATACCGCCGAACCGGCGAATTGCGGTTGCAGATCGGTAATCCAGTTTGCCAGCTGAACCATTTCGAAATAGCTGCCCTGATCTTTAAGTGAAATCTGGTGCAGTCACAACAGGTCGGCCAGCAGCCCGCGAAAACTTCCGAGCGCCACGGTGGTGAAGCTCACCCAGCCTGGAGCGTTTTTGATCTCTCCGGTGAAACGAAGATGATAGGCTTTGATGTCGCTCTCAATCGAACGTTCAAGGCGGCTGATGCCGAACAGCACCACCAGCGACGCAATAATCAGCGCCGCGTAGATTGAAATTGTCTTGAATCTTGTCATTTTTTGATCACCAGTCCCATTTCACGCCGACGGTACAGCCAGATGCCGAGCAGACACAGCGGCATGGCCCGCATCACGCAGTAATAGAAAAACAGTTTGAAGATGTATATCCACTCC
>JAEWSS010000071.1 GCA_023459755.1 Verrucomicrobiota bacterium
GTCCATCTCATAAAGCCCGCGCGCAAAGTAGGCGGCGGTGCGCGGCAGCACCACATGGTCGCCGGCATATTTCAACCGCTCCTGATTGAATGCGGCCAGCGCCTCAAGTTCGTCGCCGAATCCGCCGACGGGTTTCTTATCCGGCCTGGCGGCGGCGATCAGCCGGAGCCGGTCTGAATCCATGCCGCGAAAATCAATGGCCAGCGGAGCGGAAACCCCGAGGATCGGCCCGGCGTCCACATTGCTGCTGTCGGCCGCGAGCGGCTCGGTGACCATCACGCTGCTGCGCAGCGAAGTCAGTCCGGCAAGTATCGCCCGCTCCACCGGAACGGTGTTAAGCCCGACCAGAATCCGGCGGCCGGCCGCGTCCGTCACGGTAAGGTCGCCGGGATGAACGTTCAGACAGGGAAACGCCTCGGTAATGTCGCAAAGCGGAACAAATCCGGCAAAAATGCCGAAATCAAGTTCAAAATCCACCAGCTTGGACAGCAGAAGCTCCGTCCATTCGCGGCGAATCCTCCGACAGTTTTCATTGGCCAGCGACACCCGCTTCTCGCCGTTCGCGTTGTAAAAATCGCGGATCGAACACTCCACCAGCGGAATCCGGTAAAGATGCGCCAGCTCGCGGGTGCGGCTTTTTTCCGGATTGTCGGTGACAATTGCCGCAATATCATATTCCGGCGCGCGGCCGTCGGCGGAGAGCTTCAACAGGACTTCGGCGTTGCTGCCGGAGCCGGACATGAAAATCGCGGCGCGCGGCACGGCGTGTCCGGGACGCCGGACGAAAAATTTCCGGTTCAATTCAGAGCCTTTCTATTTACTTGCGATTGAAGCAAATAATATACATCTCAAATGTTTTTTTTCAAATTTTACGGCTTCAGACCTTTTTTTTTCAAAAAAACACGCTCCGCTGCTTGCGGGAGGCACAAAACGGTTTATTGTAATATGGTGAAACAATAAGAAAAATGCAAATTTATCTATAAGAGGGTCGGATCATGAAAAAAATTTTGTTGCTGTCGGTTGCGCTGATCGGAGTCGCCGCCGGATTGTTCGCCGGATTCTGGGACTGGTCAACGCCGTATCAGGGGCCGGACAAGGACGTTATCACACTGGTCATTACCGGCAACTACCGCAAACCGCGCGCAATGGCCGAATTGATTCAGGCCGAAAACAACCAGCCGTTCATCCTTCTCCCCTATCAGGGCGCCAAGGGTATATTCTTCTGTCCCCGCGGACCGAACGCCCAGGCGCTGGAAATTCAGGCCGACCAGTTCGCCCAGTTCGTTGTGTTCCTGAATCCCAAACGGATCATCATCCTCGGCGACGACCGCTATGTCCCGATCGAATACCGCCAGCTGCTTGAGTACAACGGCTTCTCGCCGGTCACTTTCTCCGGCAACTGGGACAAGGTCGCCAATGACGTCGCCCAGCTGCTCCGGCTTCAGCGTCTGCCCGACAACTTCCGCCGCGTGGTCAAAGAAACCACCGGCAATCACATCCCCGGCCAGGGACGTGACATGCAGGATGTCGGCACCGTCATCGCCATTGACAACAAGTAACCGGACGCCGACGCCACATGTGGAATCTGCTGAAAATCGCCGGAAATACTTTCCGTGAATCACTCCGCGAACCGGTATACAGCCTGCTGTTGATCTGCGGCCTGTTCCTGATCGCGCATTATCCGTCCATCTCCCTCTTCGTGTTCAACGAGCAACTGAAGATGGTGGTTGACTCTTCAATGGCCACCAGTTTGCTGTTCGGGCTGTTCGCGGCGGTGCTTTCCAGCAGTCACACCGTGGCGCAGGAAATGCGCAACGGAACCGTGCTGCTGCTGCTCTCCAAACCGGTTCACCGCTGGAGCTTCATTCTGGCGAAAATAATCGGCATCTCCGCGGCGGTTGTTCTGTTCATGTTCATTCTGAACTGTGCCACGGTGGCTTCGGTATACATTGCGGTCGATCAGTTCCGCACCGACGATCTCACCTACTATATGCTGCTCGGCATCGTGGTGGTGTCCGCTGTTTTCGGAATGTTGTTCAACTTCTTCAAGGGCAGCAGTTTTTCGGCGGTGATGGTAATCTCGCTCGGTCTGCTGCTGCCGCTGTTCGCGGCACTGTGCTACTTCACCAAGGAAACGCCGGCGCTGTCGATGCCCGACCTGTTCAAGGCGTTGATCCTGCTGTTCGGCGCGGTCACGGCGATGGCGACGCTCTCGGTGGCGTTCGCGGTCAGGCTGGACATGGTGGCGAACCTCTGCGTCTGCACGGTGATTTTCTTCCTCGGCATGGTGTCGAGCTTCCTGTTCCAGCGCGAAACCGGATCGGCGGTGCTGGAAGCGATTCTCGGCGGACTTTACGCAATTTTCCCCAACTGGCAGTTCTTCTGGCTGGCCGACGCGATCGCGGTGGAACGCCCGATCCCGACAAGCTATGTGATAAAGGCTTATATTTAGGTTTTCTGCTATATCGGCCTCTGCTCGCTTTGGGCGGTAACGCTGTTCCAGAAGCGCGAAGTTGCCCGCGACTCCCGCTGATTGAACATCTGGGGGGCGGCGCTAAAAACTGCGATGTCTGGTGAACTGAATTAAAGACCCGGCGGACGAAAACGGCAAACTGAATTAAAGACCCGGCGGCTCGGAAACGGCGAGGTCGGGTGAAATGAGTTAAAGACCCGGCCGCGCTAAAAACGGCGAGGTCGGGAAAACTGAATCAAAGACCCGGCGGCAGAAGTCTCCGACTTCAAAACCGCCGCGGCAACATGGAGATAGTCTGAAAAATGAATATGGGCTGGCTTTCCGGCGGATTCCGAATGATCGACATCGCGGTCATCCTGATTTACCTTGCGCTGTCACTGATTCTCGGAATGCTCGGCAGCCGCCTGCTCGGACTCTCCGGCAACAAGGAAGAAGACTACTTTCTGGCCGGCCGCAAAATGCCCGGCTGGCTGAACGGATTGTCCAACGCCGCCACCGCGCTTAATTCGGACGTTGCGCCGTTATACTGCGGAGTGGCGCTGGCCGCCGGACTTTCCGGTGCATGGTTCTATCTCTCGCGTTTCGGCTTCGGCATGCTGATCATCTCGCTGTTGTTCGCGGCGAAATGGCGGCAGATGCGCATTCGCACCGGTCCTGAGTTTTTCTCGCTGCGCTACGGTCACGGCAGCAAGGCGGCGCGGGTATACTCGTCGATTTACACGGTACTGCTGGGCATGATTCCCTGGATCGGCGCCGGCATCGTCGGCATGGACAAAGTCGCCGGGCCGATCTTCAACTACAACAATATCTGGATCACGGTTGCGGTCATTCTGCCGCTGCTCACCATTTATGTCTGGAGCGCCGGGTTCGGCGGCGTTCTGATCACCGACGGCATGCAGGGCGTCGTCATCATGATCGGCAACCTGGTGCTGGTGGTGGCGGTTCTGACGGCGTTCGGCGGACCGTCCGGAATGGGAAAGGCGCTGAAAGACGCTTATAACGGGCGCGACGTCCTGGAGTTAAAGACGCTTTCCGCCGCGCCGGGATTCTTTGAGCTGCGGCAGCCCGACGGGTCGATAATACAGCTGGCGATTTATCCGGAATACCACAGCGGCTACTTCAACAACGTGCGGAACGCGGAGAAGATGAAATTTACGCCGGTCTATACCGACAAAAACAAAAATACCGTGACGCCGGAACCGGCGACCGTCTCCGCCGCGGGCGGATTTGTGGTTGAGGAAACCATTTACGCGCCAACCGCGCCGCGTCCGGCGTTTTTCTGCGGCGGCGGACCAAAAAATCTTGAGCCGGACGAAAACGGCGGAATCGCCGCCGAACTGGACGGCGATATTATTTTAAGTCGTGACACCGGCGCAGTCAACAATTGGATCGTAAAAATGACCTCAACCGCGGAAAACGCCGCGGAAAATTACGGATCGGCGCTTTCCAGTTCATTGCCGGTTCCCGGCAATGCGATACTCGGACCGCTGGGAGTGATCTGCTGGCTGCTGATCTCAGTGGTTGGCGTAGGCGGCGGCGTGGCGTCGGACGGGCAGCGCTATTTCTCCTGTAAAAACAACTACGAGGCGGCAAAAGTCGGACTGTGGGGCAACGTGGCGCTGTTCGGCATGCTGCTTCTGCTGATGCTGCCGGTACTGGGCATGCTGGCGCGTTATCCGGAAACGCATTTCATCGCCAGCGGCGGACTGCGGGAAAACATCTACGGCCGCATGCTGATCGAATTTCTGCCGGAAGGCGCGGTCGGCATCACGGTGGCGGCCATGCTGGCCAGCGTTATGAGCACGGTGTCAAGCCATTTGAACTACGGAAGCCAGACGCTGTTGAATGACGTCTACCGCCCGTTGCTGGGTGAGCCGAAAGCCGGACGCGAAGTCTGGGTGGGGCGGCTGCTGATGCTGGTAATCGTCGGGCTGTCGGTATTGGTCACGGTCAACACCGAGTCACTGATGGGGATAACAACGATTGTTGTCGGTCTGTTCGGGTCGTCCGCCACCTTCGGGTGGGCGCAATGGTGGTGGTGGCGGGTCAACCTCAAAGGCTGGCTGGCGTCGATTTTGACCGGACCGATTTTTTATTTTCTGTTCAGCAAACTGCTGCCGCTGATCCCGGCCTGGGCCGCGGCGATGCGCGACAACGGAGAGACGATGGCGATAATTCAGGCCTTGATCTCAATGGCGCTCAGTATGCTGTGCTGGCTGATCGTGACGCTGGCCACCAAACCGGAGGACATGGCGCAGCTGAAGGAGTTTTATCTGAGGGCGCATCCGGCCGGACTGTGGGGACCGGTTCGCGCCGAACTGATCGCCGAAGGGAAATTGAAGGACGAAGAACCTCCGGCGCAGCTGATTCCGGGCTTCTTGATTGCGATTGTCGGTTTTGCAATGATGGCGGCCGGAACCTTGGCCATTGCCACGTTATTTATTGGAAACTACACGGAAGTAGCGATTTACACACTAATAACGGTGGTGGTCGGCCTGATCTTCAAGCGGCTGTTCCGCTGGCATCTGCAACGGTTGGGAGCCGATGTCGATTTCTACGGCAATCCGGAATCCGCCGAAAATCACTGATTCGCAAAAAGATCAATGGACATTTTTCCGGTATGCCAACGGTGTGATTCCGACTTTTTCCCGAAACCGGCGGCAAAAACAGGCGGCATCATAGAATCCGCAGACAATGGTTATCTCTTTCACCGTCATTCTGGTGTTGCGCAGCAGGTCGCAGGCGCGGTTCAACCTGGCCTCCTGCAGAAAAGCGGTGGGCGTTTTTCCGGTTTCCCGCTTGAACATCCGCTCAAAATACTGTTTTGAATATCCGGAGCATTTCAGCATATCCTCCAAACTGGGAAGCAATCCCCCGGAGGAATAGGCGGTGTCAAACAGCCGGCGAATTCGCCGCCGCAATTCGCCGCCGGCATCCGGTTCGCTGTCCGAAAGCCACTCGCCCAATACGGCGATGAACTCATACGAAGCCAACAGCATGTCCCACCGCGAACGAAACGTTCGGGAGCGGCAGCGATTGAATAAACGCAGTGACGCGGTTTCCATTCGCGACCCGGACGGCACCGTCAGCACCGAACCGTATTTTTCCACCAGACCGGCGCCGATCTTTGCAACGCTGGAGCCGATAAGCTGAAAATAATAAAACTCCCACCCGTCCGACCACGGCGGCAAAAAATAACAGTGACGATCCGGCAGCGCCGCCAGCATCACCTGACCCGGCAGCACCTTTGAAACCGTTCCATTGCGCTCGATCGCGCCTTCTCCGGCAAGAGTATACTGCCAGATCAGCCGCGGTTCCGGACCGCGCTCCATTCCGTTCCAGCGATACGACCCGGAAACCGCGCATTCTTCGCCTGCCGCCACAATCGACAACGGTGGAAACCCCTCTTCCAGTGTATCGCTGAAAGAATAATACTTTATATACTGTTTCATACAATCAATCTTCTGTTATATAATATTGACGCGGTTTATTATCAACGATATACTATATTCTATCGAATATAAAAATACAATTATACCCGGAGAAAAAAATGAAAACCCGCTTCACATTGATTGAACTTCTGGTGGTTATTGCGATCATCGCGATTCTGGCCTCGATGCTGCTGCCGAGTCTGGCGCGCGCCAGAGAGATGGCGAACCGGGCGAACTGCGCCGGCAACCTCCGGCAGAATATTCAGGCGTTGTCGCTTTATGCCGAGAACAACTCCGGATGGGTCACCACGCTGGGTGCCGACGGCTGGCAGTGGTATAATATCGGAAGCATGCCGCAGGAGCTCGGCCTGTCCAGCGATTTGGAGGCTCGGCGCAATCCGCAGAACCGAAAAATGACGCTCTGCCCGAGCAATGTGGACATGAATCAGGTCACCCAGTCGATCGCTTACGGCGCGATTTGTTTCACGCAGGACGAACTGGACAACGATTATCCATATGCCGACGCACTTATTTTTGAAAAAATCGGCACCGGCTCAAGCATGCCGCCGCGCTTTGTCCGTCCGGGTTCCTGCCCGACGCCGTCCACCTACATTTTTCTGACCGACTCCGCGTTCGGCCCCGACTTCAGTTCCGGCGAAATCGACGGCTGGAGCACCGGCACCCAAATCAATCTGATCTACCGCAGCAGCGCCAGTTACAGCGGTATTCTTGAACGGCACAACGGCCTGGCCAATATCGGATACGGCGACGGTCACATCGGCGACTCCGGAGACCACAATATGCTTTATACCGCTTCACACCTTAAAGAAATGCTCATTGACGGCGGATTCTCCATCCTCGACCTGGAAAACAACGAAGTAACGCAATAGCAAACACCATCCACCATCCACTATCTGCGTTCTCCGCCTCGCAAGAGGCGGATTTTTTTGCAGACGACCGGAAAAACGCCGGCCTCCTCATCACAACGCGGCGAATTGAACTATCGATCCGGTTCGGATTTTCCGGAGGTTCCGGAACATATTGCCTGACAGAAACGCACCGTCTCCATGGCGTCGCGGGCGTAGGAGCCGCCGGCGGACTCGGCGAAATCGGCGTCAACCGCGGCGCCGCCGAGCACAAAATTAACTTCGGTCAATCCTTCGGCGCGCGCCAGAGCGATTGTCTCCTTCATTCGCGGCATGGTGGTGGTCATCAGCGCCGAGAGGCCGCACAGCCGGGCGCCGTGTTCTCTGATCGCCGCGACAATGCGGGCGGCGGACACGTCTTTTCCCAGGTCGATCACCTCAAATCCGTAGTTGCGGAGCATCAGGCAAACGATGTTTTTACCGATGTCGTGAATATCTCCCTCGACGGTGGCGACCACCACCGGTTCGCCGGAATCTTCGCCTTTTTTCTCCGCCAGCAACGGCTCGATCACCGCGATGGCGCAACGCATGGCGTCGGCACTCATCAAAAGTTGAGGCAGAAAATATTCGCCGGCGGAAAATTTGCCGCCGACCACATTGATTGCGCCGATCAGCCGATCCATTATGGCTGAAGCGGCCACGCCGGACCGCAGTGCGGCTTCGGCAGCCGCGGCGATTCGCGGTTCGTCGCCCTTCAACACCATCATAAACAGCGTTTCCAGCGGGTCGGAAGCAGACTGCCCGGCGGCGGTCGAAACCGGAGCCGGAGAAGCGTTGGCGAACTTTTCCAGATAGCGGACAAAACCGGGATCACGGCCGAGAAGCGCGTCGGCCGCCGCCGGATCGAAAATTGTGAAATCGGCCGACGGATTGGCAATGGCGCCGGTCAAGCCGCGCTCGCGCGCCAGTTTCATGAAGGTCGAATTGAGAACCGGTCGGGCAGGCAGGCCGAAACTGACGTTGGACAGTCCGCATACCGACCCCATACCGAAGCCGCGGGCGAATTCCGCCGTTTCCAGCGCCGCCAGCGCACCGGGACCGCCGGACGCGACCGCCATCACCACCAGATCCACCACGCAGTCACGCTTGTCGTAGCCGAATTTCTGCGCCGCGGCGAAGACGGTGCGGACCAGTTCGGCGCGTTCGGCGGCGGTTTCCGGCACTCCGCCGTCGGCGACCGGCAGAATAATTATCGCGGCGCCGTAAAATGCGGCGATCGGCAGAATGTTTTCCAGCCGCGATTTTTCGGCCGAGATTGAGTTGAGCAGCGCCCGTCCCGGATAGCGGCGCAATGCGGCGGCAACCACCTCCGGCGAGGTCGAGTCGATCGACAGCGGCAATGGAGACACCGCCGAGGTCTGTTCAATCGCCTCCAGCATCAGCGCTTTTTCATCCACGCCGCCCAGCCCCATATTCACGTCGAGCAAAACGGCGCCGCGTTCGGTCTGGGTGGCGGCGAATTCGCGCACCAGATCCATTTTTCCGGCGCGCAGTTCGGCCTGAAGCGCCTTTTTGCCGGTCGGATTGATTCGTTCGCCGATCAGCATAAAATCGTTTCCGTTTAGTTCGACGCAGCGCACCGCCGAGCAGACCAGACCCGGACGGTCGGACGACATCGGGCGCGGCTTAAGTTTTTTCAGTCCGGCGGACAACGCCGCAATATGTTCCGGCGTGGTTCCGCAGCAGCCGCCGGCGATATTCACGCCGGCGTCGCGCATGGCCTCGGCGAAGCCGCCGAAAGCGTCAGGAGTCATTCCGAACACGGTGCGGCCGTCGGCGGCGAGCTTCGGCATTCCGGCGTTCGGCTTGGCGATCAGCGGAACGGCGGCAAACGGCTTGATCGCGGAAATCAGTTTCAGCATCTGTTCCGGACCGGTGGAGCAGTTGCAGCCGAAAGCGTCGGCGCCAAGACTTTGCAGTGTAACCAGCGCCGACTTCGGATCATTGCCGGACAGCGTCCGGCCGTGTTCGTCGAAGGTCAGGGTGACGATCACCGGCAGTTCCGGCGCGGTCTCGCGGGCGGCGATCAGCGCGGCGCGCGACTGCTGAAGATCGAACATGGTTTCGATGGCAATGCCGTCCACTCCCCCCTCGGCCAACGCGCCGATCTGTTCGGCGTAAATGGCGACCAGCTCCTCGAAGTCCAGTTCGCCCCAGGGTTTCAGAAATTTGCCGGTCGGAGAAACGTCGCCGAAAATCAGACGGCTTCCGGCGTTGCGGCGGCAGTTGGCGGCGAGTTTGCAGTTGACTTCGCGCACCAGACCTCCGGCGCCGAACTCCGCCATTTTCGGGCGGTTGCAGCCGAAACTCGGAACGTACACAATGTCGCTTCCGGCGGAAAAATAAGCATTATGGATCGCGTTGACGATCTCCGGGTGATCGCAGGCGAACAGTTCCGGCGACACTCCGGTCGGCATTCCGCGTTTGACCAGTTCGGTGCCGGTGG
>JAEWSS010000072.1 GCA_023459755.1 Verrucomicrobiota bacterium
ATACATAACATAGGATGACAGAAAAATGAAAAGAACATTTCAACCCTCGAACCGCCGCAGAAAACGCCGTATCGGCTTCATGGCGAGAATGGCCACCAAGAACGGCCGCCTGATTCTCAAGCGCCGCCGCCAGAAGGGGCGCGCCAAGTTGTCCGCGTAGAGCGGCAGTGTGGGAAACTCCCCTGAAAACGCACGTTTTCAGGGGTGTTGTTTTATAAAAAGTCACGGGGCCGCCGGCGGCGGAGAAAACGCCTCGAGCGACGAACGAAGCCGGTTCCCGAAAAAGTTTTTTTGCAATGAATAAAAATCGCGAGCCACATCTGCGCCTGAAGAGCGAGTTTGATTATCTGCGCGGCTCCGGACGCAAAACCGTGGCGCGATCTTTTGTTTTAATTGCGGCGCCAAGCCCGGACGGGTCGCTGCGCTGCGGGGTTGTTTGCTCAAAGAAATACAGTCTTCTGGCGGTTCGACGCAATCGTGCCCGCCGCCTCCTGTACGAGAGTTTCCGACTGCTTCACGACGAGTTTGCTCCGGCATGGATTCTGCTGATCCCCAGAGCGCAAATCGCTGAACGCAAATGTCAGGAAGTAATCCAGGAAATGAGCATCGCCATGCGGAAAGCCGGCGTTGCCGGCGGCAAGTGATGAAAAGCGTCGAACAGTCGAACGCGACGGCGGAGAAATCCACCCCGACCGGTTCGGATTTCAACGGCGGAATCGATACGGCGCCTCCAGCGGCGCAATGCGGTAAAACCGGGATGAAAAGGTTGAACAAAACGATCAATCCGATGTCGCGTACCGACAATGGCCAGGCGACGCAGGAGTGTAATGCGGCTGAAGATACGGCGTCCCGCTCCCGGCAATCCGGCGCCGCCGGTTCCCGCTGGATCGGGGTCGGCATATTCCGCTGGGTTCGTCCGGCCAACTGGCTGATCGGCCTGGTCTCGGTATACAAATGCGCGATTTCGCCGTGGCTGCCGCCCGCCTGCCGTTTTGAACCAAGCTGTTCAATGTACGCGATGGAGGCGCTGCGGGTTCACGGCCTGTGGCGCGGAAGCTGGCTCGCCGTTCGCAGACTGCTTCGCTGCAACCCGTTTTGCGATGGAGGATTCGATCCGGTGCCGCCGAAAAACAATGGGAACCGACAAACCGCGTCAGGTTCCGGAAAAATGTGGAGAGACGAGTGAAAATCAATAAGGATATCCTGACCGCGATCGTAATATCACTGGCGATCCTGCTTGCCTGGGGCGCATTTACAAAAATGTTCGATTCAGGCAAACCCCAACCCGCCGCCGCGGTTGACGTTCCGACGCCGACCGCAACTGCAACCGCAACCGCCGCGGCACCGATACCGACCGCAACCACGGCCCCGGCTTCGACGGTCACCGCACCGGCGGCAGTTAATTCCGCCGCCGACGCGGGCAATATGGTCGCCACGATTTCCGGCGCATTTGAAACAGTAGTCAAAGATCCGGCAAAAATCAATCCGGAACGGCTCTCAAATTCAAAGGTTGAGGTCGTATTCGGCTCGCCGGATTCGGCAATGATCGAGGAGATCATTCTCAAGGACTACCGCACGCCGGACCGCGACGCCGCCATAGTCCTGGACAACAATTTATCCTCCACCTATACCCTGATCCCTAAACTTCAGCCCGGAGCACTTTCCGTCTGCGGCGCCATGCCGTGGGTCGAGGAGAGCCTGATCAACCACGGGCGCGACGACGCCGGCAAAAGCTATACGGTGGAGCGGCTGCTCGACTCGCCGGCCGGAAAATTCAAACTGACCCAAATCTGGACGCTCGGCGACAACTACGTCATATCCTGCGACATCGCGTTTTCCGGCACCGCTGCCGGGCCGCTGCCGATCGGCACGGTGTATGTCTCCGGCGGCGACCTGGACGGAGTAACCGGACTTTCCGGCTCATCGCTTCGCGGCGCCGCCCACAGGTTCGACTACTCGACCGCAGCCGGAAAATTTGCGAGCAAAGACGTCGATGACGACGACTACAATCAGAATATCGAACCAATGACCTGGATCGGCGTATCCAACAAATATTTTGCCGCCGCGCTCGGCTCGGACCGGCCCTTTACTCCGGTCTTTGAACGGGTCAAATACGACGAAAAAAACAAACGCTATCTTGCCGGAATCGGAGCAAGACTCGACAATGTTGTCGTTCCTGCGGCCGGAGCCGCACCGCTGATCTTTCATTTCAATTATTTTGCCGGCCCCAAGGTGGCCGAGGCGCTGACCCAGCTGGCGCCCAACGCCGACAACATGATGCATTTGTCCTATCGCTGGCTTGATCCGCTGGCCAACCTGATGCTCAGCGTGCTGCTCTGGCTGCACGGCTTCTGCGGCAGTTACGGCTGGAGCATCATTATTTTGACGCTGATCATCCGGTTGCTGCTGTTCCCGATCACCCGCCGCGCCAACCTGTCGATGAAGCGCATGGCCACGGTTCAGCCCAAAATCAAGGCAATCCGTGAAGAGTTCAAAGATCGGCCGGAACTGATGAACCAGAAGACGATGGAACTTTACCGCAGCGAGAAAATCAATCCGCTTGGCGGCTGTCTGCCGCTGTTGCTGCAATTCCCGATTTTTATCGCGCTTTATGCGGCGCTGTCCGGCGCGGTGCAGCTGCGGCATGTCGGCTTCTGGTGGTCGCCCGACCTGGCCGGCCCGGATACGGTTGCACATTTGTTCGGTCTGCCGATCAATCCGCTGGTGCTGTCAATGACGTTGCTGATGGTTTTACAACAGCATATGACCCCCTCGGCAATGGACCCGATGCAGAAAAAAATGATGTACCTGATGCCGATTGTAATGTTGTTTTTCTTCTACGATTTGCCGTCCGGTCTGACGTTATACTGGACGGTCAGTCAGATTTTCAGTATCCTGCAGATGTATTTGCAGCGCAAGTGGGACAATCAACCCGAAACCCCGAAAAACGCGGGGGCAAAAAGCTAACCCGAACGCCGTACCGCAGAGACAACGGCGAGCACCAGAAGGAGTAGGAACCAAATGGCAGACGCAACAAAAATGGAATTTCAGAAAGATGAAGCCCTCAAGATTCTCGGAACGATGCTGGATTATCTCGGACTTGAGGCGTCCTGTGCCGGAGAATTTTCCGGCAACCGCCTGATTATCAAAATCACCAGCGAGGAGGCCGGACGCATTATCGGCCGGCGCGGCGCGACCCTGGAAAGTCTTCAGATTCTTTTGAATCGGATCTTGTTCCGCGGCGAAGAAGATACGCCGATCATTTCGCTGGATATCGACGGCTATTCACACGGCAATGTCACCGGCGGACGCGAACCGCGAGTTGAAACGGAACGGCGTGAGCGGCGTCCGCGGCGCGGCGGAGAGCGTGGTGAGCGTATGGAGCGTGGTGAGCGCGGAGAACGCGGTTCCAATCGCGAAGATTCGGTTCCGGAAGAGCAGTTGCGGATGCTGGCTCTGGACAAAGCGAAAGAAGTTAAGAGATGGGGACAGCCGGTGGAGTTGGCGCCGATGAACGCGCATGACCGTCGGATCATTCATATCAACCTTCAGGACGATCCGGAGATTGAAACTCGGAGTGAGGGTGAAGGTACAATGAAAAAAGTCATCATTTCTCTGAAAAAAGCCGACAACTGATTTGACTTTTTTGATTCTTGGAGTAGATTAATAGGGTGCTGCTGATAAGGCGGCACTTTTAATCGGAGTGTGGCTCAGCCTGGCTAGAGCGCTGCGTTCGGGACGCAGAAGTCGGAGGTTCAAATCCTCTCACTCCGACCATTTTGACTTCAAACGCCAACGGGTTTCCGCTGGCGTTTTTTATTTCCATCATTGCTTTTTATAATAATTCTCAGCGCCAATTGCGGTAACAAGGCGTATATGATATATATAAAGGCCGACGTTCGACGGCAAGTAAAGACGAACATCGGCCGTGGTATTATTGTTTTGATAAAATCGGATGGCGCGCGCGACTTAATCCGGAATACTGGTGGAATCTTTTACGATCCCGAGATCGTCGGCTGAAGCCTTGCTGATGAATTTTTCCTCCATCTCCTTCGCGCCATTTTCATAATAGCTTTGCTCCTCGGGGTCAACGGCTCGCAGCAGCCGCAGAAAACACCCGGCATGCACCCGTTCATCGTTGGCTATCTCACGAAGTGCATTCTGAATCATGACATTATCAATGGATTCCGCCATTTGCATATAAAGCTGGATGGCTTCATATTCGGCGGCCACCATGAATCGCAAACCGCGCACGATTTCTTCATTCGACATCTTGCGACCGGCATGCATCACATCAAAGGGTTGGCAAAAGTTGGGCATATTTTTCTCCTCCATAAAGTAAAGCACACATCATGCGTACTTTGAAAATAGAATAATTGTCCACAATCGAAAAGTCAAATCCGATTTATATCAAATTTACCAAATCCTTGAAAATGCATAAAACAATTTGCAATTCGCAATCCGTGTGCAATCATCCATGAATTTTCTGCAATTCCGCCATAGCCATCAGCGCTTATTGTGTTGTAACCATTTTTCCATAAATTTATAACGATGATCGCAATTCCAAATAAACAGAACAACAAACCGGGGAATGTCCGGCTGACTATGCAAAATTTGAATCCCCGTGGAAATCCACCCGTTATATTTCTGAAACGCGTCGATCCGGCTCCGGTCAAATAGGATTTTTTTCTCACTCGGTAAAAAATTGCAAGTTACCGTCAGTCGTTCGGTTGAAAACTCCAATAAGACCAACGGCCAAGAAATATTGATTGCATCCCAACGACTATCGCCATAGCGTATCCCACCACAAAAACGAATCGACATTTTCATAATACTTGTTTCCTGCGATTATCGCATCCCGACGATTGGCGCGAACACCGAGCCTGATAAGCTGAGCTGATAATATTCAGATAATGTTCCGCCATAGTAAAAAATCACCAATATTCATAATTTACCTTATACGTCAATACATTTTGCTAAGAATGTCTTGTACCAATATAATCCCGCAAATAACATATGCACCAAAATTAAGGCCGAAAAACACCGGCCATGTGTATGTCTTTTTTACTTTTTTTGTTATCAACAAACAAAAGTTATAAAACAATATAACCACAAGAATCGCCGCAATGATTATCGTTGAGGTCATGGGATATGTCACCTCAGTCTTCACTAATAATTTATACATCATTGGTAGCATGAAACAATTATACCC
>JAEWSS010000073.1 GCA_023459755.1 Verrucomicrobiota bacterium
GCGTAACACAGCCCCATACAGCCGACTTCGCAGACTTCAACCGCGTTTTCCAAACGACGTTCAATGACTTCATCATAAATACTCTTCAAAACCGCGCCGGCACCGGCGGCCAGTCCGCAAGTGCCGACTGAAACCAAAATCTGAAGCGGCGGTTTCGAACGGGATTTCAGTGTTCCGGCAAATTCCGCCAGAGCTTCCGGCGTCTGTATCTTCATAATATGATCTCGCTTTATTAATTATGTGTGAATAAGGAACCGGCGGCGTTCAGTCGGTTATCTGGGAAAGCACATCGGCGACTTTTTCGGCGGTCATGTTGCCGTAGACGCGGTCGTCCACCATTACCACCGGAGCAAGACTGCACGCGCCGACGCACCGCAGCGCGCCGAGAAAAAACTTTCCGTCCGCCGTGGTTTCGCCTTCGGACACACCGAGCCGACGCTTGAATTCCTCAAGCACTCTTCCGGCGCCCTTGACAAAACAGGCGGTTCCGGTACACACATTAATCTTGTGACGACCGAGCGGCTTGTCGGTGAAAAAGCTGTAGAAACTGATTACGCCGTACACGTCGGCCAGCGAAATTTTCAATTTTACCGCCACGAATTTCTGCACCTCCTCCGGCAGAAAGCCGAACAGACTTTGGGCGCGGTGCAGCGTCTGGATCAGAAAGCCTCTGGCCCGGGACGGGTTTTCGGCGACCGGGAGCGAGGAAATGTATTTTTCCAGCTCATCGAACTTCGCCTTGTCCGCCGACGGGGTGGCGGCTCCGCATTGACAACTCATCGATCCACCTCCTGTTTAATATGATACACAAGATATTATCATAAACGCTAAGAGACAAAATCACCGTAGTCAAAGTTCAACATACATGCGTCCGCGGCAAATTGCAACCCGCGGAAGACAAACTTTTCAGATTTTAAACAAACCTGATTGTCACTTCCTTCATATATCGATCGCGCAACAACTTACCGATACGGACAATCAAGTTGCGGCGCAATTCGAGTTCCGCCGGCAGATTGGGGTCCTGGTGCGCCTGATTGATTTTTGTTCCGACCAGAAATTCGATCACATCGTTCCGCCGCATCAGTTCCACCACCCGTCCGGCGGCGTCGTTTTTCCCCTCCACGCCCTTTTCCAGATAAACGGCGGCGCGGTTCAGCGTGAAGATTCCCTCGGTGACCAGATCCGCCCCCTCCATCACCGCCACCGGAGGCAGATCGCCGCCGACCGACCCTGGTTCAATGCTCAGCCGGCGGCGAAGTTCACGCGCCACGATTTCGCCGGAGGTGCCGCCGCAGATGATCCGCACGCCGTTGAATTCGTCGAAATAGCGCGCACACTCGGCGTCGCGCGACGGGTCGAGCGGCGGACCGGTGAACACCAGCATCCGGCGCGGACGGCGGAACAGCAGACACGCCACCGAAATGTCGTCGGCCGGCCGGAGCATCGGTTCATGCGCCACCGCTTCGCGCAGGATGCGCTCGGAAAGTTCCTGCGACGAGATGTCGGGCGAGGCCTCCAGCAGCGACTTCACATATTTCACCACGCCGCCGCGTCCCCAGCCGGACGGCAGGCCGGGCGAACCGAGACCGGCCTGGGTCACGCCGTCGGAAAAAACGATCACGCGGTCGCCGATACCGGTCTGAAATGAGTAGTGGGTCATGGCGCGGTCGCGATACTTGGGCGACACGGTTTCAACGCCCTCCGGCTTCTGCGGCTCCGCGCCGCGCATCAGGATGAACTGCGGATTTCCCATCTCAACCAATGACGTCCGTCCGTCGGCCCGGCAGTCCACGATCGTGAAGGTGGCATAGCTTATGCCGCGCGTCCGGCAGACCGGCAGGGCGTCCATTATAACTTCGGAAAAATGGACGATTTCGCGGTCGGCGGCCATGAATTTCAATGCCATGGTCATGGTCATCAACGCAAGGATGTCGGCCTTCACGCCGTGTCCGAGGCCGTCGGCCAGAACGCAGAGCATGCGCTGCTCCTCGCGGATGCGGCGGAAGGCGACGGCGTCGCCGCAGGCACGCTCGCCGTGGCGGCAGTCGCGGCTGTATCCGGTGTCGATAAATATGTCCGGAGCGACCGCGCCGACGGGTGAAGCCGAACGCGAACCGCCGTTCAGCGCCGCGCTCATGCCCCGGTCTCCCGGTCGCCGTCGCGGTGCGCCGGGTCGTCGGCGTAGTCGTCGGCGATGGAGCGCAGCAGCAGTTCGGTGTCGGCCATCTGCTCGCCGAGGCGGCAGGCGATCTCCTGAACGGCGGAGATGTTGCGGTCGATAACCTCGCGGGCGCGGTCGGCGATGCGTTCGCGCCGCATTTCAAGTTTGGTGACGTCGAAGATCACCGCGCCGGCCACGGTGTGGGGTTCGAGGTTAAATATTTTGACGTTGTAGAGTTTGTCCCCGACTTTCAGCGAGTCGCGCTCCACGTCCCCCCCCGACAACAGCGCCGAGCGGAAAAGTTCGTGAAACGGCACGATTCTGGCGAGATCGGCGCCGACCAGGCCGGGCGACGCGTCGAACGCCTCCACCGTGTCCGCTCCGAACAGCTGGGCAAAGTTGCGGTTGCATTCGATGACTGAGAGACTGCCGTCCACGATCACCACCCCGGATGGAATTGTCCGCAGCAGCGCGTTGGCCTTCTTCTGCGCCAGTTTGCGCATGTAGGACACGCACATTGACGGTTCCGCCTTGCCGGCCAGCATGGCTTTGGCGAAATTGCGGCAGGTGTTGTAGCCGCAGCCGTCGCAGTTAAGCTCGTCTTCCGGGGTGGTTTTGCCAACGCTGCGGAGTGCCGACTCCAGATCGGCCAGCGACGGTTCGCCGCCTATTGCTGAGGCGTCCGGCGGATATTCGGCCGTCAGGTCGTCGCCGCCGGAAGCGCGGTCCCGGGGTTTTTCCGGAAACTTTGTCCGGTTGACCACCCGGAGCCGCTCCAGAAGTCCGGGTGAATCGTGTTCGGCGCACGGGCCGTGAACGCATCCGCCGGGACAGGCGAGCAGTTCAACAAACGCCGTTTCGTTTTCCGGCAAATCGCGCACGCCGGAAAGCGCCAGTTCGATGTTATGGATTCCGGCGATCGCGGCGTAATGGACGCGGCGGTTGCGGGTCTGAAACTCGATGGTGTCGTTCATGCCGCCCTCGACCGGGTACTTCGCGCCCTCTTCGGCGGACTCCGGAACAAACCGGTCGTCCGGCGCGGCGGAAAGTTTTTCCGGTTCGATTCCGGCCTCGCGGAACATGCCGCGCAGCTCCGGATAAGTAAGTGCCAGCGCCAGCAGTTCCGGCCGGCGGTCGGACTCGTTTTTTTTGCCGATGCAGGGGCCGACGAACACCACTTTGCACCCCGGATAGACC
>JAEWSS010000074.1 GCA_023459755.1 Verrucomicrobiota bacterium
CCGATAACCGAATGACGCAGAAAATTGCGCTGATAGGCGACGTCCGCATTGGTGGCGTCCACGCACCATGATTCGACGCCGTTTTTTTTGAGAAACGCCTCGATTTCCCGGCGGGTTAAATGCAGAAGCGGTCGAACAAAAGTCAGCCCCTCAAGCTGTTTTTCCGGGCGCAGATTGGTCAGGCTGGAGAGATTGCCGCCGCGCGCGAAACGAAGCAGAAAATTTTCCTCGGCGTCGTTCAGATGATGGCCGAGCGCCACCACGTCGCCGGGAACGGCAAGCCGGTGCCACGCCTCCAGACGCAGACGTCTGGCCGCCGCTTCAAGGTTTTCTCCATTATTGAGATGTGACGGAACGTCCAGCGGGATCACCCGGCACGGCAGATCGCGGTCACGGCAGAATTTTGCCGTTGCCGCCGCGTCGGCCGCACCGGCCGCGCCGCGGATGCCGTGTTCAAAGTGAATTGCCTCCACCGGATATTTTCGGGACGCCAGCACAAGAAGAAGCGCCAGTGAGTCGGCGCCGCCGGACACTCCGGCCAGCACTCGGGTCGCCCGGTTCAGACCGGCGGTAAACAGACATTTGTCGGCAAATTTCGTCATTTTCTCATTTTTGTGTTTGATAAATCACACTTTCCGGGTTAATATATCTGCGAAAAAAACAATATCAATATCTCAACCGGAATTTTAATATGGCATATATCGTCGCCGCCACGCACAACGAGCACAAAGTGCAGGAGTATCGCGAACTTCTGAAAGACCAGAAGATCGAAATTCGGTCGCTTAACGAATATCCCGGCTTTGCCGAAGTCGAGGAGACCGGGAAGTCTTTTCTCGAAAACGCCGAACTCAAGGCGGTCGCCGCGTGTAAATACTGCGACGTGCCGGCTTTTGCCGACGACTCCGGGCTGGAGGTCGAGGCTCTGAACGGCGAACCCGGCATCTATTCCGCCCGTTACGCCGACACCAACAGCCGCCGCATCGCCCGCGTGCTTGACGGACTGAAGGGCATGGACAACCGCCGCGCCCGCTTCACCTGCGTGATCGCCATGGCGGTCAACGGCCAGATGGTCGCCAATTTCGAGGGGCGGGTTGACGGCGTGATCGTGGACGCCCCGCGCGGCGAAGGCGGCTTCGGATATGACCCGATTTTCCAGCCGGACGGTTACGATCAGACCTTCGGCGAGATGTCGGCCGACCTCAAAAACAAGATCAGTCACCGCGCCCGCGCCTGCCGCGCCGCGCTTGATTTTGTCGAAGAGGAAATGTCCGTTCTGGACGACGAGTTTTAAGCCATGAGTTCGGATTTCGTACATCTTCACGTTCACAGCCATTACAGCCTGCTCGACGGAGCCTGCACCTGCCGCGGCCTGGCCGACCAGTGTCTGGCGTTCGACATGCCGGCCGTCGCCGTCACCGACCACGGCTACATGGGCAGCAATATCGACATGTACAACACCTTTAAGGACCACGCCCCGCAGGTCAAGCCGATCTACGGATGCGAAATGTATGTGGCTCCCGGCTCAAGATTCGACAAAAATCAGATTGTCGAGCATCAGCGCGGACTGCACCTGGTTCTTCTGGCCGAGAACAACGACGGCTATCACAGTCTGTGCCACCTGATTTCCGAAGGTTTCGCCTCCGGCATGTATTACAACCGGCCGCGCATCGACAAGGAGCTGCTGGCCAAATACAACAAAGGGCTGATTATGCTCTCCGCCTGCATCGGCGGCGAGATTCCGGCGCACATTCTGGCCGGCGACGAAAAAGGCGCGAAGCGCGCCATCGACGAACTTTCCTCCTTTGTCGGCCGCGACCACTTCTATCTTGAAATCATGGATCACGGCATGGACGAGGAGAAGCGCGTCAACCGCAAGCTGATCGAATATTCCAAGGAGTTCAATCTGCCGCTGGTCGCCACCAACGACGTTCATTATCTGAAAAAGGAGCACGCCGAGGCGCACGAAGTGATGCTTTGCATCCACACCCAGTGCACGATCGACGATCCAAAGCGTTTTCGTTTCTGCGCGCCGGAATTTTATTTCAAGAGTCCGGACGAGATGAAGGAGCTGTTCCGCGAAATTCCGGAGGCGATCACCAACACCCGCGCCGTGGCCGAACGCTGCGAGGTCACGTTCACCTTTGCGCCGGAGGCCAACCACTACCCGGTGTTCAAGCTGGAGGAGGGATTCGCCGACCAGTCCGATATGCTGTTCGAGCACTGCGTGACCGGGGTCAAGCGCCGCTACGGATTCGATCCCAAGGCCGAAAATCTGACCGAAGATCAGAAAAGCCTGCTCGAACGCATGAATTACGAACTTTCGATCATCAAGCGCACCCATTATCCGAGCTACTTCCTGGTGGTCAGCGACTTTATAAATTACGCGAAAAGTCAGGACATTCCGGTCGGCCCCGGACGCGGCTCCGGCGCCGGAAGTCTGGTCGCCTACCTCACCGGCATCACCGACATCGACCCGCTGCGCTACAATCTGCTGTTCGAACGTTTTCTCAACCCTGAACGCGTCAGCCCCCCGGACTTCGACGTGGACTTCTGCGAAGAGCGGCGCGGCGAGGTCATCGAATACGTCCGCCGCAAATACGGCTACGATTCGGTGGCGCAGATCTGCACCTACGGCACCTTGAAGGCCAAGGCGGTGATCAAGGACGTGGCCCGGGTCATGGGACACGATTTCGCTTTCGGCGACCGCATCACCAAGCTGATTCCCGGCGACCCCAAAATGACCCTCAAGCTCGCGCTGGAAAGCAGCGCCGAACTGCGCAAGATGGTAGAAGAGGACGCCGAAGTCAAAAAAGTCTTTGAATACGCCGAGGTTCTGGAGGGAAACAACCGCCAGCTCGGGATTCACGCCGCCGGTGTCATCATCGGCGATCAGAAGCTGGACAATCTGGTGCCGCTGGCCCGCGGCGCCAACGGTGAAGTCATCACTCAGTATCCGAGCGTGCCGTGCGAAAGTCTCGGTTTGCTGAAAATGGACTTCCTCGGCCTGCGGACGCTGACCACCATCCATACCGCGGTCAAGCTGATCCGCCAGAACCGCGGCATCGACCTCGACATCTCCGCCATTCCGCTTGACGACAAAAAAACTTACGACCTGCTTCGCGCCGGCGACACCATCGCGGTGTTCCAGCTTGAATCCGGCGGCATGCAGAGTCTCTGCCGCAACTTCGGCGTGGACACCATCGAACACATCATCGCGCTGCTGGCAATCTACCGCCCCGGCCCGATGGAGTTCATTCCCCAGTTCGTCGCCCGCAAGAAAGGGCGTGAAGCGGTCATCTACGACCACCCGAAAATGGAGCCGCTGCTCCGCGAAACCTACGGCATCATGCTCTATCAGGAGCAGATCATGCAGGTGGTGCAGGAGTTGGCCGGATTTACCCTCGGCGGCGCCGACATTCTCCGGCGCGCGATTGGCAAGAAAAAGGTCGATGTCCTCGAGGCCCAGAAAGTCAAATTCGTGGAAGGTTGCGCCAAACACAACAATATTCCGGAAGACAAGGCCAACGCCATCTGGGAAAAAATCGGCAAATTCGCCGGGTACGGATTCAATAAATCGCACAGTGC
>JAEWSS010000075.1 GCA_023459755.1 Verrucomicrobiota bacterium
TGCCGAGCGTCATCACCGCCAGAATGTCAAAACCGAGGAACGCCAGTTTCAAATATCTTACACTCGGCAAATGATATTCCGGTTGTTCGACCTTCTCCACACCGTCTTTGCTCCACGGCGCCGGACAGGAGTAATTTTTATAACCGCCGAGCCGGTTCCATTCGCGGTACAGCATGAAAGCCACCACCACCTGAAATATGCCGAAAAACAGCGGCCAGAGTGCAATATAGCGATAATATGCGGTTCCGCCGGACGGCCAGAAATCACTGACGCAATCCATAATCACGCCGACCGCGAGTCCGGCCAGCGTCACGCAGCACGACCTCACCAGCGCCTGCATGGAGCAGAACGACCCGAATCTCGACCGCGGAAAAGTCAGCATTTCAAACGGCATTCCGGACACACTGCGAATGGTGGTCAGCGGAATCTGCGCCGCCGCCATAATCAGCGTACTGTAAATAAACACGTCGGACGACAGCGTGCCGAAAATCCACCGGCAGCCGATGAGCAATCCGGCAAATCCGATTATGGTGTTGTAAATGACAATGCGAACCGGATGCCAGCGGTTGACCAGCACGCCAAAGAACAACAGTGCGAGAAAATAGGGACAAAGATTGACCAGTCCGGCATAACCGTCGGTCTTCCCCATTGCGTCAAGGTCGAGATTGAGTTCGCGCCGCAGAAAAAAGGTATATATCCAGACCACGCCGCCCACGCTGCCCAGCATGGTGAGCAGATAGCGCAGCAGATAAATGCGGTTGGAAAAACTCTCTTTGACAAAGACCATGATGCCGTTAAGCCAATTTCGGAAAACCGTTCCGACCGTGCGTTTTTTGTCCGAAGCGCCCGACTCCCCCTCAACTTCCAGCGGCGGATATTCGCCCTCCTTCACAAACAGGCACATCAGCAGTATGCCGGCGCCGTAGATCACCGCGCTGCCGATGAATATCTCGCGGTACCAGTGCTCGGCGTGCTTGTAGAGCAGAACCGAGAACAACGTGTTGCCCAGACACACCGCGATGTTGATGACCGCGATGATCTGACCGAAAAATTCTTTGGGGATAATGTCGTTGGTAATGTAGTGAATCACGCTTCCGACATACATGTAATAAAACTGATACATGAACATGACAACAGCAATCGCCAGCACGGTCATTGTGGCCGGAGAAGTCGCCACCAGCGGCGCCACAAGGCCGGAGAACCACGGTCCGATCCGGTCGGTGAAGGCAAACAATACCAGTGCCACGCAGATGAACGGCAGCGAAAACAGAATATAGGGGATGCGACGCCCCCACCGGCCGCGGTGACGGTCGCTGACAAAACCGACATACGGGCAAACGGTCATATTGAGGATGCCGCCGATGGTGGTCAGAATGATCATTTTAGAGGTGTCGGACGCCCCCACTTGTTCAAGCTGAATCGGCAGCATCTTCGCCGGCAGTGTGGTGCAGACGTTGAAAACCAGAAATCCGACCATCATCCAGAAAAATACCAATATCAGTTTAGGTACGGTGTAAACCAGAGTTCCACGCTGATAAGTCCTCTGCCAGAAGTGTTCCGTTTCATTGCCGCTGTTTGCCGACATCGCGCCGCTTCCTTTCTTTTTCCACTGTTTAACACTGTTATATCCATGCATATAATAGTGCGTAAACAGTTGAAAAGCAATTCAAAAAAAGCGACTTCGCCACTTTATTCCGCGTTTTTTCCAGACTCGCTCCGGAGAACGGAAGGCGTAACATTCCGGTCATTGTCCGGCTCCGCCGCCGCCGTGCCGGTTCCGGTGGTGATCCGGACTTTGGTTTTGTCTTTGACCTCAATGCCGAAGACCTCGCCAAACAGCGAACCCGACTCGGATTCGTATTCCAGGGTTCCGGTTCCGCCGTCCGGCATGGTGATGAGCAGACTGCGACCCCAGCCGGCGGAAATATTCGGCAGCGGCGTTCCGCCGGAGGCGTCGGCGCCCGCGGTGACTTTGAAGCCCTGCACCGAACTGTCCACCACCACCGACTTGTTTTCAAGTCCGGCGCAGCCGGTCAGCAGCAGGAGCGCCGCCGCCGTCAACAACATGCGTTTCAGATTGTAAGTTTTCATTTTTCTCCTTGTTTGTTCGTTCTGCCGCAACCTGCGGTGAAAAAAAACGACCGCAACACGGCGGCATTGACGGAAAAAACTGTCAACCCGCCGCATGGAGAAAAACAAACCGCCGCCCGGACGCCGGACGTTCCTCAATTGCCTTCAGGAACGCCGCAGCCGGTCGGCGGCAAAAAACGCGCGTGAAAAAAACTCAGCGCGTCAACGGAACAAATGTATCATATACGGTGCGTCCCTGCACAAAGATCAGCCGATACCCGAACGGGCGGTTGTCGAAATTGGTGCAGGTGTTCTCCGGATGAAGGAACCGTATTCCCTCCCAGGTGTTGTCAATCCGGGTATGACTGTGACCGCCGAGATAAGCCACCACACCGTAGTCCTTGAACATTTTCAGCACTTCGGCACGCTTGGCCTGCGGCAGATTGTAATATTTGTCGTCCGGCTCGTCGGGCGTTTTGAGAAAGATCGGGCAGTGGCCGGCCACGATAATCAGTTTGCCGTCGTCCTTCGCCTGCTGGAGAGCGGAGGCGAACCAGCGCTCGAACTCGGCGGTACGCGACTGCGGCGACTTCCATAAATTAGTGTTGGTCACAATGATCCGATATTCACCGCTGTCAAACGCATAGTAGTCTTCACCGAAACTTTTGCGATAAAGTTCTATTATCTCCGGGTTGGCGTTATAGTCGTGATTGCCGGGAACCAGATAATACGGAATATCCAGCGCCCGGGATGCCGCGGTAAAATCGGCATTGTTTTTTTCCGTCGGCACGTTCACCATGTCACCGCACATGATCATAAAAACCGGATTGGCGTTTTCGCTGTCGGCATTAATCAGCGCAACCGCCTGTTTGTAACGGTTCAGCTCGGCCTCATAGTCGTAAAACCCGAACTGAGAGTCGGTCATCTGCACAAAGGTCAGCTGCGGCTCGGGGACGGCGGCACAGCCGCCGGCCAATGTGGCGGCGGCAAACAACGCGAATGGTCGGGTTCGCTTCATTTCAGATTTTTCCTCCAGAACGCCAGCTGGTCGTGAACGGCGTTGTATCCGGTGGCGCCGGGAATTTCACGCTTGGCCACGCTGGCCTCCGGTTTGAACAGCCGCAGGAACTCCTCGGTGGCGGCGGGAATGGACTTGCGCATCTCCTCCAGCGTCAGCTTGTCCAGCGGCTTTCTGGCGGTCACCGAATATTTGACCAGCGCACCGACCTGATGGTGGGCGGTCCGGAACGGAACACCGAGCTTCACCAGCATTTCCGCGATGTCGGTGGCCATGAGCGCCGGGTCGCCGGCGGCGGTGTGCATATGGTCGGCCTTGACCTGCATGGTGGAGATCATCGGCGGATAGACGCGCAGAATCTTTTTTACAGTGTCGATCGCGTCGAACAGCGGCTCCTTGTCCTCCTGCAGGTCGCGGTTATAGGTAAGCGGCAGCCCTTTGCAGGTGGTGAGCAGCGACATCAGCGCGCCGTACACCCGGCCGGTTTTACCGCGGGAAAGCTCGGCCACGTCGGGGTTTTTCTTCTGCGGCATCAGACTGGAGCCGGTGCAGAATTCGTCGGAAAATTCAATAAAGGCAAACTCTTGAGAGCTCCACAGGATCAGATCCTCGGAAAGTCTGGACACATGCATGGAGAAAATCGCCAGATTGCTGAGAAATTCGATGACAAAGTCGCGGTCGGCCACCGCGTCCATGCTGTTGCGGGTGATGCGGTCGAAACCGAGCAGGTCGCACACCATCTGGCGGTCGATATGCAGCGTGGTGCCGGCGATCGCGCCGGAGCCGAGCGGCATCACGTTGATTCTTTTCCGACAGTCGGCCAGCCGCTCGCGGTCGCGTTCGAACATCTCGACGTAGGCCAGCAGATGATGCGCGAACAGTACCACCTGAGCGTGCTGCATGTGGGTGAATCCGGGCATAATGACTTCGCTGTTGGCCTCGGCTTTGCCGAGCATGGCCAGCTGCATGGATTTGATGAGGTCGCGTATTTCGTTTATTTCGCTGCGCAGATAGAGCCGGAGATCGAGGGCGATCTGATCGTTACGACTGCGGGCGGAATGCAGACGGGCGCCTTCCGGACCGAGTTTGTCGGTCAATTTGCTTTCGATATTCATATGAATATCTTCGAGCGCCGGGTCGAATTTAAATTCTCCGGCGTCGATGCTGCGTTTGATCGCGTCGAGTTCATTTTCGATCATCAGCGCGGTTTTCTCCGGAATGATGCCCTGTGCGGCCAGCATTTTGACGTGGGCTTTGCTGCCGGCGATGTCAAAGGCGTAGAGCCGTTTGTCGTATGACACCGACTCGGAGAAGCGTGCAAGTTCCTGATTCGTTTCGGCGCTGAAGCGCCCGTCCCACATAGCCATGAAGATACCCTCCTGTTTCCTCCGGATTCCGGCCTTCCGGCGCCGGGTCCGGCGAATACGCCGGCGAATGGTTGCGCCGGCGGCGTTGTTGTAAATGACAGTTCGCTTTAATATAGCATATTGCTCAGATTTTTCCAAAAGAATAAACCGCGATTGCCGCGAACATCAGCAGTGCGGCGGCGGCGCGGCCGAGCCAGCGGCGTCCGGCGGCGCGTTCTTCGACGGCGGTAAACCCGAAATGCGCCAGCACCGCCCCCATCAGCAGTGAAAACAGGCCGCGGGTGGATAAAAGCACATTGGTGTAGACCGGGTCCAGCACGGAAAACGCAAAGTTTACCGTGTAAATCGACAGCATGCAAACCGCCGTGTACGGCACCGCCAGCATAAAATGACGCGGTTTCGGCTTTATCGCCGGCAACGCCGGAAGCATTATGAGTCCGCAGACCGCCACATTCAGGCATCCAGCCGCGGCGGCCGCCCGAGAATAACCGCATCCGGCGGCCGAAAAATCTCGTATCAGCGCCACGATCCCGACGTCGGCGCCGGCCAGCAGCGCGATCGACGCCGCCAGTGCGAGCACCCCGCGGAACGGCATAATCCCGTCCACCCGTCTTCCGGCGACGGATTTTTCGCCGGTTCCGGAAAATATTCCCATCAACACTGCGGCGGCCGCCGCCAGAACCATTCCGGCCGCCGCCGGAAACGTCAGATGTTCGTGAAAATACAACGAAAACCCGACGCCGACCGCGATTATCTTCAGATTGTAAAGCGACGCCAGAACCGATCCGGCGGTCAGCCGCAGCGCCAGCAGCCAGCAGAATTGGCCGGAGACAAAGGCGACCGCCGTCCACAGCGCCGTCGGCAAAAGCGAATGCGGCAGTCCGGTTCCGGTCACGCCGTCGTTCGACGCCGGCAGAAGTTCAGGCAGCAGAAACAGCGCCGGAACCGCCATCAAAAGGCAGTTGGTCAGCAGAAGCTGGCGCGGCGTGCCGCCGGACGCAAAAAAACGACGCGACAGCACATAAGACAAACTTTGCAGAAACGCCGTGAACAACGCCACCGCCACCCCCCAGGCAAGCAGTCCGCCGCTCATGGTTCAACGCTCTTTCGGATAAACGCCGAATAGTCGAAATCCGGCGCATAAATGTCCAGCGTTTCAACCGCCGGATTCAGATAATGGTGCGCCTTGAAGACTTTGAAGTCGGCAATACCGGACGGATTGTCCAGCAAATCGTCCCGAAAAGCGTAGAAGTCGGAA
The DNA here is from genome assembly GCA_023459755.1 of Verrucomicrobiota bacterium. Taxonomy (GTDB): domain Bacteria; phylum Verrucomicrobiota; class Lentisphaeria; order Victivallales; family Victivallaceae; genus CALXXL01. The sequence goes on from JAEWSS010000075.1 coordinate 5,714, forward strand.
AAACCGTTGCAGATCAGCCGCAGGCGACGCGCCGACCGGCGTTGATCGCCTAAAATCGGAATCAGCGAAGTGGTGCAGTTTTTAGTGATGGTGTTGTAAAATTCCGGTTCCGAGTAAAGTTCATTAATTTCGCCCGTCATCGCCAAAAAGTGGCGTTTTGCCTGCTCGCGGGTGGCGTTTGACCGGTAAAAATACACCTGCTCGTGCCGGAAGTTGGTGCGAAGCCCGAGCAGATCGCGTTCGGTTCCGGCGATGCAGAGCAGTTCAAACCGGCGGAACAGGCCGGGAACCGCCCCCTGCACGTCGTTTTTATCCAGTCGGGTCTCCATTGAAAAAGCCAAAGTTTTGCCGTCGTCGAACGAAAAACTGACCATGGTGTGGCCGATCGCGTCGCCGTTCCAATGAACAACAATGAAATAAAGACCGTTCAGTTCAGCCAAATCGTAAGTTTCGTCGATATACACCGGGTCGAAGTCAAATTCGCTCCGATAGCGGAAGTCGCGGACATTGAAGACCGTCACCCTGTCGCCGTCAATCCGGCTGACCGGATTGCGGGCGAACGACGGCTGCCAGTCGCGGTCGTTTGACGGCTGCACCAGTGCAAAATAGGTCGAGTTTATCGCCAGCAGTTCCGCCGCCAGCAAAAACGGAATAAAGACATTTTTCCGCCACATTGCCAGACACAGCGTCACATCCACCGCCAGAACCGCCGGAGGAACAAACCGCCACAAACCGTTTAACGGCAAATGATAATATAGAATGCCGCAGCAAAACAGGCCCCACACCGCCATAACCGGCAGCAGCGTCCAGCGGAACAACGGCGAACCGAACACCGCCGCTATCCGGCCGAGTCGTCCGCGACATTCCGCGGCGGCGGAATTATTGGTTTGTGCGCATCTCCGCATTCCGTTCACTGCCCCGCGGCCTTTTCGTTGAGATGCAGCAGCAGAATCCGGCGCACTTCTTCGATCGCCGGAGCGGTCTGGTGGGCGCTGTGGTCGGACTTCACCACCATCTCGCTCCTGGCGCCGTTCAGATGACTGCTTCGATACGGCACTACGCCGTCGCTGCCGTCCGGGATTCCGGCGGCGTATTCATTGCCGATGATGGAATGATAGGGAACGCCGTCGCTCTTCAGTTCATTGAGCATGACCAGCACCGGGTTGTCCGGATCGAGATTTTCGATTCCGGTGGCAACATGCAACGTGTCGGCGGAGGCGGCTTCGCCGTCAACCGGCTCATTCAGAAAAACGTCTATGGAGTCGCATACCTTATTGAATATGTATTTAGGCATCTTCACCAGCGACGCGCCCCATCGGGCAATGCGCCAGGTCGCCATCTCCGAACCGCGGTGCGGGGTTGAAATAAAGATCACCCGCGCGACAAACGGAACCGGTTCAAACAACAGCAGTTCATTCACGAACTGTCGCTTCTCCGGATCTTCGGCGGCAAGCAGATTATCGATTTGAGGACCGAACAATCGGCGGCAAACGTCGCGGTCGCCGGTTTGGATCAGCGTTTTGCTCAACAAGCCGCCCATCGAGTGACCGATCATGATCGTGCGTTCGAAATTCGGATTGCGTTTTTCCGGGTCCTTCAGCCGGCGAAAATCATAAAGCGACCGCCGCAGCAGCGCCGCGGAATAGAGCACCGGCTGACCGGTTGAGTAATAGAAAAACAGAAATTGATACTTTGACCGGATGCGTACGTCGCTGAGCAGATAGTTGACCATCTGCACCCAGGTCTGCGGATTGGACATCAGCCCGTGAACCAGAATCACCGGGATTTTATCCGGATCATAATCGCCGATCAGGTAAAGACCGGTATAACTGCGCAGTTCGTCCGGGTTCAGCATGTTGTGAATGTTGAACCACAGGCCGCCGCCGGAACCGGAGACGGCAATCGGCGTTGAAATGTCGATCTCCAGCGGGACTTCCACTCCGCCGTCCACTGTGATGCGCGCCACCTTCAACGCCGGAAAAAAACGCAGACGGAAATTGGAGTCTCCGACAAAATCCAACTGCATGGTCGCCGGCGTGACCGGCGTTTCAAACAGCAAACCGCCGTCTTCGCCGGCCGGAGTCTTGAGTTCCGTCCTGGCGACCAGCGGCAGACCGACGCCGAAACTCCGCGCGGTGGTCAGCAGATTGGACACCTCGAAATCGTCGCACGGTTCGATTCCAGCCGAATACGCCGACAGCGGCCGCGACAGTTGATTTTCCGGCGGCAGCGCCAGAAATTCGCGCCCGGCGACACCGGGCAGCCGATAAGCGTCGGCATCAAGCAGGTTGCGGTCATTCAGAAAGTCGAATATCCGCAGCAGCGACAGCCGGTAATAGCGAGTCATAAGAAAAAAAGTCGGATTGTATTGATCCGGGCGGTTTTCCACCTCGAACTTTCCGAACATATAGCGATAGCTGTAATAAGCCGACGCGGTGAAATAAGCGATGGCGCGATCCGGCGTCCGCTCCAGTTCGCAGCCGCGCACAAAACAAAGGTCGGTCAAAACTTCAAGCAAACGGCGTTCGCTTTGAGGCGACTCGCGGTAAACCCGGTCGATCGCGGTGATAACTTCGTCCGGATTGGCGTTGAATTTATCGGTCAGCAGCTGACCGGCAAGATAATTCGAAGTGGAGACAAGCAGACGATCATCCCAGGAATTCTGCCAGCCGACGGCCGGATCGCGGTCGCTGCGATCCAGTTTCCGCACCGACACGTCCGAAGAACAGCCGCACAGCACGGCGAAAACGGTCGCGGCAAAACAGCTCCCGACAGACCGGAAGACACGGCATCGTGCAGTGACAACATGTCCGATAGCCGTCATTATTCGATTTTCCTCTTCATTTCGTCCGCCACCCGGTAGCGGGTTTCGCCTTTGAGCATCAACCCGCGCAGCGCATCCTTGACCATATCGCGCAGTCCGTCCACCGTACTGTACGGGATCGAGCCGTCCGCCACCGTAATGAAAACCTGAACCAGATTCTTTTTATCGGTCGGGACGCTGCGGATCATCTCCTGTAAAAATCCGGTGATGTCCGCTTGGAACTTCTGCATGCCTTCCGCGGAATAGTTCCCGGTCCCCGCCTCCGGCGGAAGCGTAAACAGCCTGCGCATCAATGGATTCTGCGGAGAACTAACCGCGGCGGAGTACCCGTTCGGCGACATTGAAAGTTCAATATCGCAGTTGATGACCTTGAGGTTAGGCACCCGGCTTCCGGGGCCGTACTCGTCCGGCAGTGAGATTTCCAGCTCCGCGAAAATGCCGCGCACCCGATTTTCAATATCGGCCTCAACCATCGGGAAGAGTTGTTTGTACGCGGTGGTATAAGACTCCGGACGCTCCGTCCCGGCCGGCCATAAAAGCGGAACCCGCTGACTGTCCCATTCCGCGACGGTTTTTGCGCGATAGGCTTTGACGAGGGTTTCCGGCGTGAAACGAGTGTCGTCCGGCACGTTCAGCGCCGCGGAAATTGCCGCGGCGTAGTTGTGCGAGCCTTCGTTGCGAACGGCGGCAAAACCGCGCATGACATCGGCATAAATATTTTTGACGATCGCGGTCTGGCGGTCCAGCGCCTTGAGCCCGGTCTGAAACGCGGCGTCAACGGCGGCGGAGGCCAAAGCGTCGGTCTCTTCAAATATCGTTACTCCGCCGTCCGGGTCCAGGCCGGGCAGGTCGCGCCAGCGTTTTGAGAACTTCAGCGTGCGGTCATGAAACAACTGCTCCAGCTGTTCGTTCGGCGCCAGCCATGAACCGTCGTCCACTTTAGGCAGATAGCGCTTCAACTGGGCGCGGGCGATCAGGTCGCGCAGTCGTGCGATATTGGGCAGAACGGTGGTTTTAAATGAGTTATGGAGCAATTCCGTGATTCCCGAGGCGCCGGCGGAGTTGTTTTCGATGAAAGTTCTAAGATCGCGGCGGTCGGCCTCCGGAACTTTTGACAGAAAATCGGCCATGGCGGCCTCCATCGCTCTTTGCCGATAGAGCGAATAAAAGATGTTTTCGCTTTCGGCCGCGGTGCGGTGAAGTCCGGGCGAACGGACGGTGACATCGATCATCTCATCGTCTGAAAACACCGGCAGAAAGCCGGGAACCGTGGAAACAAACTTTTCCACCGCAAGCTCCTTGGCCCGCCGCGGAACCATCTGCGCGACAGACGGAAACACGTTGTAAGTTCTGCGTTCCGACGGATTCGCCCGCCGACGCTCCAGCATTCCGGCCAGCGCCTCCGTCATCGCCTTCTCATAGTCGCCGGGCAGAACCGCCGCGGAGACCTTGAATTCTTCAAGCAGTTTCATCTGCTGACGGCGCTGGGCAAGCGCCTCCTCCACCAGAGGTTTGACGATCGAGGAGCGCACAAAACTGCGGTTTTCGTCAAAAATATTGTCATTCCAGTCCTTCAGCAGTTTTGCCTCCTGCTGTTTGACCAGCTCTTCTTCGGAGAGGGAATCGACCTCGTCCTCGGTGGGAAAGCTGCTTCCGACGATTTTCTCCCGCTGTTCGGTGGTGATGCGTTCGCGCGCCGACTTGTAAACGCCGGGGAACACCGTCCGCAGATTTTCCTGCACATAGCGGTCCGGCAGTTCAAGCAGTTCGGCGTAGAGCGGCGGCGGATAAAAATCGCTTCCTCCGTTGTAGCGTTCGCGGATGTTGTCGAGCACATTTTTCGCCTCGGCCTTATAGAGCTGGGTCAATTTGTTCGTGTAGTCCTGCGACAAACTTTTTTCAGCGGCGGAGCCGGAAATGTATTTTGACGGCGCGGCGGACATGATTTTGTAGAGGTCGCAGTCGATCTGCCGTTTGGCGAACGAGTCGCGAAGTTGACCGATCAGAAGATTCGCCGCCAGATACGCGGTGTTGCGATTCATCATTGCGCGTTCGTCGATCGCGGCGACCACGGAGTTCGAGGCCTCCGGCCCGGCGGCGGCGACTTGGCAGAAACCGACCGGAAACGCAACCATTGTCAATAATAATCTTTTATTCATTGCCGATATCCTTCATCAATGGCACTCCGGTCTGTTTGGCCAGCACGCCGAACGCATAATCCTTCAACGACCGGTCAAGTTCATTAACCAGCACCTTCTGGGTGGCCGGCGGCGAAGAAACATATTGCTCGAGCAGACTGCGCACGCCGGAGTCGGCCACCTGATCCGGATGCGCGGCCAGAAAGGTCTGAATCAGCGCCGCGGCCTGATATTGAAGTATCTCGGCGTCATGCCGGACATTGCGGATTTTTTCCACGATCAGATTGTCCAGCCACGCGCTGTTGCCGGACTGGAGGGTGGACTCGTCGATCCCGGCTTCGATCATGGCGCGGCCGCGCCAGGCGCCCGGCAGTTCGGCGTCATGTGAATAGTCTTCGAAACAGGCCTTGGCGCCCTTGGTGAAGATGTTGCGCAGCAATGGATTGTCCACCGGCTTGCCGTCCTGGATCAGCGGTGAAATATCATAAGCGACCCGGTCGCTGGCGTCGACACCGGCGAAGGTTTTCAATCCGTAACGGATGCGGTAATATTCGTCGGTCCGCTCAAGCGCCAGCAGCAGTTCCTGACGCTGAAAGTTCAATTGCTGTTCGGCCTTGATGACCGCAACCGGTTCAAGTTCCTCGGTGGTTTTCAGCCTGAACAGCGAAAACGCGATCAGAAAAATCATCATGAGCGCCATGGTCAGCTGAAGCAGAATGGCGTTCATTTCGTCGGCCGCGGCGTCATTTTTGGTATAGTTGGAGGAAACGCCGGCCAGTCGGGCGATTTTCCGTCTGATTTTTTCCGGAAGCGGCATTTTAGTGCAGTGCGCCCTTGATCTGTTCAAGCGCGGTCTTCAACTTGACGTTTTCAACGCCGGTGGCGTTGGCGGCCTCGCTTAATTCGTTATTGGTGCTGCGCAAAGCGGCGTTCTGAGCCTGCAAAGTGGCGTTGTCGCGCTGCATTTTCTCCAGCTGCGCGGTCAACTGAGCCTGAACCTGACTGACCGATTCCACCATTTTTGCGGTCTGCCCAAGAATTTCCACCTGTCTGGCCTGCTCCTTCTGCCAGAGGTCGCCGGTTCCGGTGAGCCGGTGCAGCATGGTACTCAAATTAAGACTGCATTCATTGAGTTCCTCGGCCGCGTTGCGAAGCCGCGTGTTGAAGCCGTGCAGCTGTTCGTTGCTGGCGGCGAACTCCTTGGCCACGCCGGCGGCGGCCGCGCTGAGTTTGTCCACCATTGCGACCAGCCCGGATTCGTCGTCGGCCTCCGAAGTCTCATCCTCTCCGGCGCCGGCCAGTTTGCGCATCAGCGGCATCACCGCCAGCGGCAGTATGATCGACACCCATACCACCGCCACCAGCGTGGAGAACAACGCCGTGTGCAGACACATCATCAAACTGGCCACGTTGATCTCCTCCGGCCGGTAGAACCCGATAATGATAATGCCCCAGATGGTGCCGATCAGACCGAGCGCGATATTGACCCGGTCGTAACTGTGAAAGAACGGAAAGCTCTCGTTATGGGTGCCGCGCCCGCCGCGCAGAATCCGCAACAGTCCGATCGTAATGCAGAGAAACCCGAAAAACGGCACGAACGTGCTGATGGTCGAGAGGTCGAGCACCGACCAGTCCAGCGCCGGAATGAATCCGGAAAGCTGTTCATCCAGCGAAATATCCGGGTTGGCGGAAAAAAGTTTTGCGTAACTTTTGCATGCGCTGTCCAGGTTGTTGAACCATAACAGAGCGCAGAAAACGGTGAGCGCGCCGGAAACGGCGAGCGTCCAGCAAACGGCGATTTTCTTCATTGGGATTCCCCGATCGTATTTGGTTTGATTGCTTTTTTACTCCAATAATATAAACATCAAGCGCCCGAAAGCAAATAAAAAAACACGTTTTTCTGCTTGAATATAAAAATATCAATGATATATTAACAAGACTTCTGGAGAAATTCGCAACCTTTAACGTCATAACGCAAGGAATGAGCAATGGTAAAGTATCTGAATCAGGTTCCGACCAAAAATGCCAAGCTTGTCAAATGGATCGAAGATTGGGCAAACATTTGCAAGCCGGAAGGCATCTATTGGTGCGACGGTTCACAGGCGGAATACGATCGTCTGTGCAATGAGCTGGTTGAATCCGGCCTGGCCACCCGTCTTAACCCCGCAAAGCGTCCGAACAGCCTGCTGTTCCGCTCCGATCCGAGCGACGTCGCCCGCGTCGAGGCCCGCACCTACATCGCCTCCGCCACCAAGGAGGCCGCCGGCCCGACCAACAACTGGATCGACCCGGCTGAACTGAAGAAGACCATGCTTGGCCTGTATGAAGGCTGTATGCGCGGCCGTATCATGTATGTGATCCCGTTCTCGATGGGGCCGGTCGGCTCCCCGATCGCCAAAATCGGCATTGAGATCACCGACTCCGCCTACGTTGTCATCAACATGGAAGTGATGACCCGCGTTGGCACCAAAGTTCTTGACACTCTCGGCGACGGCGAATTCGTTCCCTGCGTCCACTCGGTGGGCAAGCCGCTCGCCCCCGGCGAAGCCGACAACGGCGTCTGGCCGTGCGCTCCGCTCGACAAGAAATACATCGCCCATTTCCCGGAAACCCGCGAAATCTGGAGCTTCGGTTCCGGTTACGGCGGGAACGCCCTGCTCGGCAAGAAGTGCCTTGCGCTGCGCATCGCCAGCGTTCAGGCGCGCGACGAGGGCTGGATGGCTGAGCACATGCTTATCCTCAAGCTCACCAACCCGAAGGGCGAGGTCAAATATGTGACCGGCGCCTTCCCGTCGGCCAGCGGCAAAACCAACCTCGCCATGCTGATCCCGACCATCAAGGACTGGAAGGTCGAGACCGTCGGCGACGATATTGCCTGGATGAAGTTCGGCAAGGACGGCCGTCTCTACGCGATCAATCCGGAAGCCGGATTCTTCGGCGTCGCGCCCGGAACCAGCATGAAGAGCAACCCGAACGCCATGCACGCCTGCAGCAAGGACACCATCTTCACCAACGTCGCGCTGACTGAAGACGGCGACGTGTGGTGGGAAGGCATCGGTTATCCGGCGCCCGGCAAGCTGATCGACTGGAAGGGCAACGAATGGGATGCCGCCACCGCGACCACCCCCGCCGCTCACCCGAACGCCCGCTTCACCGCTCGCGCCAACAACTGCCCGGCGATCGCCAGCAACTGGGAAGATCCCGCCGGAGTGCCGATTTCGGCGTTCCTGTTCGGCGGCCGTCGTCCCTCCACCGTTCCGCTGATCCATCAGTCGTTCGACTGGAATCACGGCGTGTTCGTGGGTTCGACCATCGGTTCGGAAGTTACCGCCGCCGCACTTGACGTCAAGGCCGGCACTGTCCGCCGCGACCCGTTCGCCATGCTGCCGTTCTGCGGATACAACATGGGCGATTACTTCGCTCACTGGGTGAAGCTCGGCCAGAAGGCTGGAGCAAAGCTGCCCAAGCTGTTCTGCGTGAACTGGTTCCGCAAGACCAAGGAAGGCAAATGGCTGTGGCCCGGATTTGGCGACAACAGCCGCGTCCTGAAGTGGGTCTTCGAACGTTGCGACGGCGAAGGCAAAGCCCTGGAAACGCCCATCGGTTACATGCCGACTGCGGACGCAATCGACCGCACCGGCCTTAGCAGCGTGACCGACGCTGACATGGCTGAACTGCTGTCACTGGACAAAGAAGGCTGGCTGAAGGAACTGGAAATGGTCAAAGAACATTTCACCAAGTTCGGCGACAAGCTGCCTGCTGAACTCACAGAGCAGCTCAAGGCCCTGGAAGCCCGCCTGAAATAATTCAGACGCACTATTGTTAAACGCAAGCGAAGGTCGGTGTTTTGAAAAGAAACGCCGGCCTTCGTTTATTGTTAAATCACACATTTTGCGATGGAGAATTTTTCATGATAACGCACATAGTAATGTGGAAGATGCAGAATGAAGCGCAAGGCCGTACGGGTGCGGAAAACGCACAGATAATGAAGGAACGCCTTGAAGCCCTGAACGGCCGCATACCGGGCCTGAAGCATATTGAGGTGGGAATAGATTTTTCGTGCAGCCAGGCATCGTTTGATGTCGCGTTGTACAGCCTGTTTGAATCACGCAAAGCCCTTGACGATTATCAGACGCACCCGGAACATATGGCAATTCGCAAATTCGTTGCCGAGGTCATTGAAGGACGGCATATCGTCGATTACGAAAATTAATCCGCACTGCGGCAAATTAAGTAGTTGGTAGCTGGTAGATGGTAGTTAGGATGGCTGTGTGCAATATAACGCACTAACTACTAGCTGCTAACTACCACCTACTTTCGTTTTATATGCTTCGCAAGCCCAGCATGACACCAAAAGGTTTTTTTCGAGAACACATATCATGCTGCGGGATTTTCTGTCGGCTGTG
>JAEWSS010000076.1 GCA_023459755.1 Verrucomicrobiota bacterium
GCCATGGAGCAGTCCGAAACCGGCGAAGAACCGCCGGAAATATACGAGCTTGAAATTGTTGACGACCTCCCGGAAGACGACGGACACAGTGCGGAACCTTCTTCTTCCGCCGCCGCCGCGGAAACGAACGGCGGATTCGACCCGTTCGCCGGGCTTGGCGCCGCGCCGTCGGCCGCCGCCGCGCCGCCGCCGACTCCGAAAAGAAACGCCCCCGAACCTGAATTCGACGACGAACCGGCGCCGCCCCCCGCATGGGACGAAGCGGACAACCGCCTGGCCGCGGCCCGTCCGCAGCCGCCTCCAGCGGTGCCGATCGACGAGATGATCCTGACCGAGGGAGAACCGGAAGAAGCCGAGTCCGGCGAATCCGGCCCCAGCGTGGAAGACATTATGGCCGCATTCAACCGCAAGCACGGCGGAAAAGGCAAACCGGCGCCTCAAAATCTTCAACCGGCAAAAAAAGCCGACCGGGCGCCGGCCACCGAAACCACACGCAGTCTGAAAAAGGTCAAGGTCGAAGCCAAGGTTTTCAGCGACCCGGCCAAGCCGACCTCCACGGTGGACACGGTTCCGCTTTCGCTGCCGAAGTTCTTCCGCGATACCGACCGCAGAACCATGAAAATCGACAATCTGCCCGACTTTGCGGTGGTTGACACCATGAATTCCGGCGAATGCGCCATGCTGATGATGGATCTGGTGGCGGCGCTGCGCCGCGCTCAGATAAGCGATCTGTACGTCAACGCCGGAGAACCGGTTTTTGTCCGGAAGTTCGGCCTGATTTCCTATCTGGACACTCCGGTGCTGTCGCCGAAAGCCGCCGAGTCGCTCAATTTCTCGCTGATGGACGACGACCAGAAACAGCGCTTCAATGAAAGCCGCACCGTCTCCTTCTCGCTCGCCCTGCGCGACGGCCGCTGCCGCTGCAATCTGCGCGACCAGATGCACGGCATATCCGGAAGTTACCATCTGGCGCCGTCCTACATCCGACCGCTCGGAGAACTCGGCTTCATGCCGGAAGACGTGGCGGCAATCAACAAGATGCTGGAAAATCCCTCCGGACTGATCGTGGTCGCCGGACCGGCCGGCTCGGGACGCACCACGACCCTGGCCGCCATGGTCGATCACCTCACCCACACCCGCGCCGGACAGGTGGTGATGCTCGAAAATCCGATCGAGATCATTCAGGAAAGCGCGGTCGGCAACGTGGTTCAGCGCGAACTCGGCCGTCACAGCCGCGACATGGCTTCCGCACTGGCGGCCGCCGTCCGGGAAGACCCGGACGTGATCGTGCTCAGCGAGATATACAACCCGGACACCATTGAACAGGCTCTGCGCGCCACCGAAGACGGCCTGCTGGTGATCGTGTCGATGTTCGCCACCAGCACCGCCGCGGTTCTCGCCCGGCTGATGGAAGTGTTTGAACCGGTGCGCCGGCCTGAAATGCGGGCGATGATCTCCGGCAACCTGCGCGGCATTGTGGTCCAGAAGCTGATACCGGCGATTGAAGCGGACGAGCAGACCGCGATCTATGAACTGATGACCAACACTCCCGCCACCGCCGCCATGCTGGTGGACGGCCGGATTGCCGACGTCACCAATCTGATGCGCAACGGCAAAAAGCCGAACATGTGCACGTTCGACGCCTGCGTGGTCGCCAAATACCATGCCGGAACCATCACCGGAGACACGGCGCAAACCGCGATCCACCACCCGGAAATACGGCTTAAAGTGGAACAGGAAGTCGCGTTGGCGGAGGCCAAGAAACTGTTGAGCGAACGCAAGAAGCAGAATTAATTCATGGAGGACCAGAACCATGGCCAAGATTGACCGATATCTGACAACAATGATCGAATCCGGCGGTACGGCGCTGCACTTAGGCTCCGGTCGCGTTCCCATGTTCCGGCTGCGCGACGACCTGAACGATTTCGGAGAAAACGAACTTGCTCCGGAACAAGTTTCGTCGATGCTCCGGGAAATATGTCCGGACGAGGCATGGAAAAAATTCCAGACCACGCACGACCTTGACTTCACTTACGACCTGAAGTCGGTGGCCAGATTCCGCTGCAATCTGTTCTTCGACCGCTCCGGCATCGGCGCGGTTCTCCATTATATTCCCGCCCAGATACCGACACTGGACGACCTCGAAGCTCCGCAGATTCTGAAAGACATCTGTCACCTGCCCGGCGGTCTGGTTCTGGTATGCGGCGCCGCCGGAAGCGGAACCACCACCACTCAGGCCGCAATGATCGAATATATCAACGCCAACACCGCGCGCTACATCATCAGCATAACCAGCCTGATGGAATTCACCCACAAGGCCGACCGCTCGATCATCGAACAGTGCGAAGTAGCACCCGGCAAAACCGCCGACACCCTGGCCGCCGCGCTCGACTCACACCCCGACGTACTGGTGCTGGACAAAATGCCGGACGCAAAAAGCATCCGACTGGCGCTCCGCGCCGCCATGATGGGAATCCTGGTCATCGCGTCGCTGCCGACCGGCAACTTCGCCAAGACCATAGATCATATTATCGACGCCTTCCCGCCGGTCGACCAGGGCGAAGCCCGAACCCTGCTGGCCGAGTCGATTCAGGCGGTGTTGCCGCAGGTCAAGTGCCGCGCCAACGGCGGAGGGCGGGTGGTGTGCCGCGAAATTCTGCTCCGCGCCGAGGGCGTGCCGACCGCGATTCGCGAAGGCAACATCGGCGCACTGCGTCAAATCATGGACACCTATCGGGGACAGGGAATGCGAACACTGGATTTCAGTCTGCGCGAACTGCTCGCCGCCGGAAAAATTTCGGCGGACGAAGCCTACGCCCGCGCCACCGACAAAAAACAGTTTCAGCATTTTCTCGCCGGACATTAGCGAAAAAAAACGACGGCAGGCTCATGCGACAGCGGAAAAAAACGGAGATCGTCAAGGTAAATTCGGGAAAAATGCTACCGCGGAGTGCGCTCCGGAACTGATAGTTCACGGCAACGGGAACAAAAATTCGTCTTTTTTGTCTGTAACAGCGGATGCCGCATCAGAAATTTGCGAAGATAAAAAATGCGACATGCGGAGTCTGAAAAAACGCATGTCGGACCACTGTGTCCGAAAAAAATCGAACCCAATCAAGGGGGGCTGCTCAATGAAGGAC
>JAEWSS010000077.1 GCA_023459755.1 Verrucomicrobiota bacterium
GCGCGGCGCGGTCTCGACCTTGAAGTCGCGTCCGGTGGTGCGTTTTGCGCAGTCGATGATCTCTTTTACGCTCAGTCCGTTGCCGGTGCCGAGGTTGTAGTGGCCGCTATCCGGAGCGGAGAGCGCCAGCATGTGCGCCTGCGCCAGATCAAGAATATGGATATAGTCGCGGATGCAGGTGCCGTCGGCGGTGTCATAGTCGTCGCCGTAGATCATCACTTTGTCGCGCGTGCCGGCGGCGGCCTGAAGAATGATCGGGATCAAATGGCTTTCCGGCCGGTGGTCTTCGCCGTGGAACGGTGTGGCTCCGGCCGCGTTGAAGTAGCGCAGCGCGGCGTATTTCAGCCCGAAGATCCGATTGTACCACTTCAGAATCTTCTCAAAACAGAGTTTGCTTTCGCCGTAGGGGTTGATCGGTATCTGGCGGTCATGCTCGCGGATCGGGATCGACTCCGGCTGGCCGAAGGTTGCCGCGGTGCTGGAGAAGACGATGCTTTTAACTCCGCCGGCCACCGCGCCGTCGAGCAGATTGATGCCGTTGGCGACGTTGTTGCGGAAATATTTTGACGGGGCGGTCATTGATTCGCCGACCAGACTGAACGCGGCGAAGTGCATCACTCCGTCGAATTTTTCATTTTTGCACAGCTCGATTACCCGGTCGCGTTCGGCCAGGTTCATCTTGACGAACTTCGCCCGCTTGTCCACCGCGTCGCGGTGGCCGGTTATCAGATCGTCGAGCACCACGACTTCAAAGTCGCGGTCCAGCAGATATTCCGCGCAGGCCGACCCGATGTAGCCGGCGCCGCCGCAAACCAAAATTTTCATTTTCCTGCTCCTTCAGTTGCTTTTTTCATAATATACACCGTTGCCGGAAAATTAAAAAGAGTGCATAGTATAAAGCTCGTGATAATAGCCGTTCCGCGCCAAAAGTTCGTTGTGGGTGCCCTCTTCAACGATGCGGCCGTCGCGCAGACAGTAGATGTAGTCGGCGTTTTTCACCGTGGACAGCCGGTGGGCGATAATCAGCGTGGTGCGTTTTTTGCAGAGGCGTTCAAGCGCCTCCTGCACCAGCGCCTCGGACTCGTTGTCCAGACTGCTGGTGGCCTCGTCGAAAATCAGCACCGCCGGATTTTTCAGGAACACCCGCGCCAGCGAAATGCGCTGCCGCTGACCGCCGGAAAGCCGGACGCCGCGTTCGCCGACTTCGGAGTCGAACCGGTCGGGCAGCCGCTCGATGAACTCCATAATATTGGCGTTGCGGGCGGCCTCAAGCACTTCGGCCTCGGTCGCGGCCGGATTGCCGAGCAGGATGTTTTCCCGGATGGTGGAGTCGAACAGAAACGGCGTCTGCTGGACAATGCCGACCTGTGAACGCAGAAAACGCTGTTTGAGTTTTCGCACGTCAACGCCGTCCAGCAAAACCCGTCCGGCGCTCGCCTCGTAAAATCGCGGAAGCAGCGACGCCAGCGTGGACTTCCCGGCGCCTGATTCACCGACCAGCGCCACCGTGCGCCCCGCCGGAATGACAAAACTCAAATCTTTCAGCACCTCCGGCTCCTCTTCGCTCATGCCGGAATATTTGAAGGATACATGTTCAAACTCGATTTTTCCGGCCAGCCGCGGCACGTCGATCGCGTCCGGCGCGTCCACAATTTCCGGGCGTTCGCGCATTACTTCGCGGAAGCGCTCGAACGCGGCGGCGGTCTGCTGGGTCTGCTCGGCGAAGTTCACCATGCGGAAGATCGGCATTACGATGAAGCGCGAGTACATCATGAACGCCATGACCTCCGGCAGTGTCGCCATGTCCCAGTAGGTCAGAACCACGCCGGCCATCACGAACAGCAGCGTGTAACTCTGAATCAGAAAAGTGATGCCGCCGTGAAAGTTAGCCATGGTGGCGCAGACACTCTCCCGCGCCTTCTGGAACGAGAGATTGACCTTGGAGAAGCGTGCCTCCTGGTCGGCCTCGTTATTGTAGGATTTGACCTCGCGGATGCCCTGGATCGAATTTTCCACCTGATTGTTGATCTCGGCCACCTGTTTGCGCATTTCGCGGAACCCGGAGTGCATCCGCCGCTGGAATATCGAGCCCCAGATGACAATTCCGGGCAGGGGGATCAGCGTGATCGCCGCCAGCAGCGGATTGATCCAGAACATGCCGACGAACGCGCCGAGAAAGGTCAGGATCGAGATCAGGAGGTCTTCCGGCGCGTGGTGGGCGGTTTCGGTGATCAGGTTGAGGTCGTTGGTCATGCGCGACATCAGACTGCCGGTGCGCGTCCGGTCGAAATAGCTGAACGAAAGTTTCTGGAGGTAGCGGAACAGGTCGTCGCGCATGTCCGACTCCATTCGCGCTCCGAGCACATGTCCCCAGCGGATGCCCACATATTCCGCACCGGTTATCAGCAGCGCGATAATCAGCAGCAGCAGCGCGCCGCCCAATATGTACGGCATGTTGTGATTCGGCAGGTAGTCGTCCAGCACCCGGTAGACCACCAGCGGCATCAGCACGGTCAGCGCCGAGTTCAGCACGCCGGCCGACATGTCGAGGATGAACAGCGGCATGTGGCCGCGATAATAGGAGATGAAGCTCTTAAGGTTTTCAAAAAATTCGGAAGACATTTTCAGCGTTTTCCATTTATGTTTTCAAGCGTTGTCCTTGCTGTGTCGCGCAGAAACGCGGCGTCTTCCTCCGGCAGATTCTGTGGAGTAAACCGGATGTCTGCGGGATTTTCGTCAAACAGAAAACCGAACCAGAGGCAGGCCTGAAGATACTGCCCGCGGATATTCAAATGATAAGAGTCCTGATGCAGGACGTGTTTGCCGTTTTTGTCGGTTCCCCAGCGCACGCCGTTGACAAAACTGCCGGTCTGATCCGGCAGCGGAGCCGGATATTCAAGATTCTCCAGCGCGGAAAGCGGGAATTCGACAAATTGCGGCTGCTGGGTTCGGCGTGCGAGGTCAACCGCGTTCCCGGTGGGAATTATCCGCAGGTTGTGCCGTTTTGCGGCGTCGGAGTAGGCGGCGGAGAGTTTTTCAAACATTTGGTCCGGGGTCATGCCCCATTCGGCCAGCCGCGGTTCGTCGAAACGGTAGCTCCAGGTTTGCTGGATGACCACCTCGGCGGACGGCGCGTATTTTTTGACATATTCGATCAGCGAGGTGAGATACGGCTCATAGGTTTCCGGTTTCCAGCTGTCGCCGCTGGCCTGCTGAACGGCCACGATGTCCCATTCTCTCGACTCCAGCATTGTGCGGAGCGATTTGCCGTTGTAGGCGGGTTTTTCCGCTTCGGCCAAAGTCCAGTGGCGCTGGAGCGTGCAGCCGGGCAGGTTGGCCCGTTCAAGGATAAGTTCGCGTCCGGCATTTTCGGCGATTGCCGGCAGACAGACAAAAACGCTGTCGGAGAAACTGTTGCCGATGGTCAGAACCTTCAGCGGTTCGGCGCAAAGTGTGATGGATAAAAGCGTCATGACGGCGGCGGCACATTTTTTCAGCATTTTTTCCCCTTTTTCGTGGTGCCGCACCCTGTCCGCATGATGCCGACGGCGCGGCGACGCCGACGCGGATAAATGCTTTTGCGTTTCGCAAAAAGAACGTTTTTTACCTCAACCCTAAAAAAAAGAGAGCTGGCAGTATAAACTCTATTTTGACATAGTAATTTAAGGGCTTGCGCCCCCGATGCATGTAATGTTCAGAGATTAACCAGCTCTCTGGTGTTAATTATACCAGTTTTTCCGGGAAAGTCAATAGCGTTGCTCAATAATTTTTTCCCAAAATTTCTGAAGACCGCCGAGATTGCCGACTTCAATATCCGGTTTGAACTCGGCGGTGTGCGTCTCGGCGTAGTCGGTGACCTGAACCGCGACGGCTCCGGCGTTGAGTCCGAGGCGAACGTCGGTGTAAAGCCGGTCGCCGATCATCATGGTTTCGGCGGCGGTGACGCCGACTCCGGCGGCGGCCAGCTCCAGCATTTCGCGGCGCGGTTTGCCGAGCACTTCGATTTTTTTGCCGGTGGCGGTTTCAAGGCAGGCGATAAATGAGCCGCAGTCGGGCAGGAAAGTCTTCTGGTCGGTCGGACAGAACGGGTCGGGATGGGTGGCCAGCGCCGGTACTCCCACGCTCATGAAGTAGGCGGCGCGGCAGAGCCGTTCGTAGCACAGCGTCCGGTCGAACGCCACGATCACCGCCTGCGGATCGTCCGACTCGATCTCGAATCCGGCCGCCGCCAGCTCCAGCTGCACCTTGGGCATTGCCAGCGCGTAGATGCGTTTGACCTCCGGCCGGCGGCTGTGCAGATAGTCGATTGCAAAACAGGTGGAGGTGTAGAATTCGTCCGGCGCGGCTTCGATGCCCATTTTGCCGAGCTTTTCCACATATTCCTCCAGGCTGAACGATGAGTTGTTGGAAAGGAACATCCGCCGGATCGCGTGCTCCTTGAGGAAGTTGAAAAATGGAATGGTGACCGGAAAAAGCGTTTTTCCCTGATAAATCGTGCCGTCCATGTCGAGGCAGACCAGTTTCACCCGGCGCAGCCGTTCCGCGATATTTGTCTCTGAGTTCATGTCTTTTTTTGCGCTTTTTATGGTTATTTGTTGTTTTTTCGATATTCCCACGGCGGCTCCGGATTGGGATAAGTCCAGAAACCGCGCCGGTTGCGGCGGGCTTCGGTCATCGCCGCGGCGAGTTCGTCCGACGGGGCGTAGGCCTTGTAGTGCCAGGCGTTGCCGGAGGAGACCATGTAAAGATTGACGTCCTCTTCGCGGTCGCCGAACACCCGGCACACCTGCCGGGAATAGCGGTCGGCGTCCATCACCTGAAGTCGGACGGCGCGGTTGAGTATCTTTGATTCCAGCGCTTTTTTCGCCTCTTCGCCCCAGGTCTGCGAGCTTTCCGGCGCGTCGATGCCCCACATGCGGACTTTGTACAGTTCTTCGCCTTCATCAACGCTGCGGAACACAAAGGTGTCGCCGTCCACCACCCGGGTCACGGTGCCGAACATTTCGGCTCCGGCGGCCGCCACGCCGTAGTCGATCTCCTGGGCCGGCAGCAGCAGTTCCGCCACCGGAGACGGCATGAAACGGCGCAGACCGTTCAACCGCGAAAGATAGCGCGCGCCGCGGTCGAGGTTGGTCAGCAGTCCGCCGAGCAGGAAAAGCACCAGAAAAAGCGACAGCTTCCAGCGGCGCAGCGGCCACATCAGCAGACCGCGCAGCGGGGAGGAGGCCGACGACTTGCGTTTTCGACTTCCCCCGGCGGCGCGTCTGGCGCGAACCGCGGCCGGACTATTTCCCCGAACGGTCATAAAACTCCCGCATCAGAGGCATGGACAGATCGTCCGACTTGATTTTTTCAATGGCGGCGACCAGATCGTCCACCACCGCGTCGCAGATTTTTTTGCCGTCCTGCGGCGTCACGCTTCCGAAGTAGCCGTCGACGTGGGTGGGATGACCGGCGTACCAGTCGATCGGCGTGGCGACCGCGCTGCCGGAAAAATGGTCTCTGTGCGCGGTCAACGGAATGCACTTGTCCGCCGGGAGCGCCTTGTCCAGCTTGACCAGCTCCGGGAACAGGTGAAGCGACATCGCGGTTTCGTCGCCGCCGGCGTGTTCGCCCCAGCCTCCGGTGCGCTCGCGCACTTCGGCCATGACCTCGGCGGCCTTGGCGTCGCCCATCGCAAAATAGTAGTAGCACATGTAGTCGCGCCGGGACTGAAGCTGACGGGCGAGGAAGAATTTCCAGAAAGTGTTGCCGCCGTGCGCGCTGAACAGCAGAATGCGGTTGAAGCCGTTGCGGGCGATTTCGGAGCAGACGCCGTCCAGCAGTTTTATCATCAGGTCAAGGTCGATCGCCAGCGTTCCCGGCTCGTGGGTGGCCTCCGGAATCTGGCCGAAACAGTATTGCGGAAAAACCATGACTTCGCTCTTTTCCGCCGCTGCGTTGGCCAGCTGCCAGCCGGTGAACATGTCGGTTCCGAGCGGCAGATGGGAGCCGTGGCGCTCAAGGACTCCGATCGGTATTACGCAGACCCGGCCGCATTTTTCGACCGCGGCGGCGAATTCGTCGCATGTAAGTTTTTCCCAGTTCATGATACAGTCTCCCGCTGTTAATAGTAAAATGGAACCCGCTCAAGGGTGAAATCCCGCAGCTGCCGTTCGTCGAAAAAGGTCTCCATCAGAAACAGGCCGTGCGGCGGCGCGGTTTCCGGAGCAAGTTCGCGCTTCTTTGCGTCGAAGACCCGTTTGAGTTCGCCGGACGTTATTTTGCCCGACCCCACCGCCTCCAGTCCGCCGGTCAGACAGCGGATCATTTTGTAGAGGAACCCGTTGCCGACAAAGGTGAAGCAGACGTATGACCCGAATTCCTGCATCGTTACCGAGTAAATTGTGCGCACCGCGTCGTCAATCTGGTTGCGTTCCACCACAAAGCTGGAAAAGTCGTGAGTGCCCTCGTACATTTTACCGGCTTCCGCCATGGCGTTGAAGTCGAGTTTGTAGCGGCAGCTCCAGCTGTAACGGTTGGAAAACGGCGTTTCGCCGCCGCGGTTGAACACATAGGTGTAGGCTTTGCCCGCCGCGTCGTATCTGGCGTGAAATTCCAGCGGAACCTTTTTCGCGCCGCGGATGCGGATCGAGCTTGGCAGCAGCCGGTTCAGAATCTGCGGCAGCCGTTCGCACGGAATATACGGGCGCTCCGGAACCAGAAACGAGGCGGCAAAGCCGAGCGCGTGAACTCCGGCGTCGGTTCGACTGGCGCCGAGCACATGGATCGGCAGGTTGCCGTAGAGCCGGGTCAGGGTTTTCTGAACCTCCTCCTGAACCGTGGGCGCGTTGGGCTGTATCTGCCATCCGGCGTAACAGCCGCCGTCATAGCTGACTTCAATGAAGTAGCGTTCAAAAGGAACGTATGAGGTAGGTTCAAGCGTGCGTGTTTTTTCCATTTTCCGAAAAAGCGTGTTGAGGGTCGCGCCCGAATTCGCGGCGGTAGAGTTTTTCTCCGACCCGGTTCATTTTTTGCCAGAAGCTCCGGTTTTCCCGGAGTTCGGCGGCGGCGGAGCGGCCGGAGTAGGCGGCGATGAACCGGAAACAGTCGCTCCGGCTCAAATTCGCGTCCATCGCGGAAAACCAGAGCCCGCCCATGTCCTTGAACAGGTAGTGGGCCGGAACCCGGCGGCGTATCTGCACCCGGTGCAGGTCGATCAGGTGAAGTTTTCCGGCGGAAAGCAGAAAGTGGCACAGATAGTAGTCGCGGTGGTTGACGCCGTTGTCGTGCAGTTTCCGGCTGATGACGGCGACTTCGCGGATGAGCCGGCGTTTTTCGGCGGTCGGCACGGTGCGTTTGGCGGCGTCCTCCAGACTTTCGGCCTCCGGTATTTCGGCGGTGACAATGAACGACTCGATGGCGGCCGGATTTCCGTTCCGTTCACCGTAGGCCGCGCAGTGCATGGTGTTTACGCCGATTTTCTCAAGTTTCCGGATGGCGCGGTATTCGTTGCCGGCGCCGAGCACCGGAAGTTTCAGCACAAGCAGATTTTTGACTATCTCACCCCAGCCGACGCCGCGGTGGTGCTTCAGAAACCATACTTTGCCGCCGAGTTCAAACCGCAGCGTGCGGCGGCTTTTGACGTGCCGGAACACCTCGCCGTCAAGCGCGGCGACCTCCGCGAACGGGTCGCGTCCACGCCAGAATTCTGAAAAATCTTCGTCCAGAAACAGTTTCATTTTTCCCGCTTTTCCGCGGCGAGCCGCTCCATGTAATCGACCGCGGCGGCCGGCCGGCCGAAGAAGTCGGCGTTGCCGGCGTAGAGGATCGCGTTGTCCTGATAGGCCTGAAGCTGAGCCGGAGTTTCCAGCATTTTGCCAAGTCTGCGGTTCAGGTCATCCTGTTTGAACGGTTCGGGAATGACCACGCCGGAGCGCGCCTGAGTAATCAGTACGGCAAATCCGCAGTTGGCGGTGCAGATGGCGGGCAGCCCCGCGACGATCGCTTCGGCCAGCACCGCGGCGGCCGCGTCGTTGACCGCCGGATGCAGCATCAGGTCGGCGGCCAGCAGCAGTGCCGGAACGTCGTTGCGGCCGCCGAGAAATTCCACATGGTCGGCCACGCCGAGCCGGGCGGCCAGACGTTTATATCGGGCCGGATTGTCGCGGCCGACCACCAGAAAACGCACCTGACTGCGCCATGCGCTCGGCAGCGCCGCCACTGCGCGGATGGAGCGATCCACCCCTTTCGTTGCGAATCCGGAACCGATCTGGAGCAGTAAAATCGTATTTTCGTCGGCGCCGAGTTCGGCGCGTTTCGCGGCGCGGATGCCGGCGGCGTTGTCCGGGCGGCAGCGGTCCGGCGGAATACCGGGCGGCAGCAGCATGAAACGCGACGGTTCGGTGTGATAAAAAAGCTCAAAGTCCGGTTGTTGGCCGGGAACAATCAGCATGATTTTGCATTTTTGACCGCGGGCGAACACCGACTCCTCCAATTTGCAGTAAGTGCGGCAGCGCGGCATCAGGCGGTACAGCCATGAACGTTCGCGTATGCTTCTTGCCTTGAAGCAGTTGTCGCCTGAAAAGTAGACGTCCAGCCCCGGCACCCGGTTGGCTCCGAACACCAGATCGAACCCGCCGCGGGAGGTCAGCGCCGCCGCCCGGCGTCCGAAGTCGAACATCCGTGCGTGGTTTGAACTGCCGGATACATCCACCAGATGAAGTTCAACGTGCGGCGGCAGTTCGCCTTCCCATTGCGTGGCAAACACTTTCACGGAATGCCCGCGGGAGAGCAGCTCCTCGACAATGCGCAAAAAATCGAGCTGAACTCCGCCGTAGGGAAAAAATTTGTAGATGACCGCCGCGATTTTCATGTTGCCTTTCCGGACCACGGTTTTGTAAAAACCTTCCGCTCTCCTATTGAAAAAGCCGTTTTTATGACTATATTGTGTCGTATATTATATCACTGGAAGTGTTTTTTTCAAATCGAAAAGAGAATCTGCAATGGAAGCGTTGAAGATAACCAGCACGAAAAATGAGACGTTGAAACAGGCGGTCAAACTGCGCGACCGCAAAGGCCGCGAGGCCGCCGGACTTACCCTGCTTGAGGGCTATCGGGAGCTGACCCGCGCACTTGAATACGGTCAGACGCTTGAAGAGTGCTTCTTTTGCCCGGCGCAGTTCCTCGGCGTGAACGAGCATGCGCTGCTTGAGGAGCTTCAAGGTCACGGCGTCCGGCTCTACGAAGTTCCCGACTTCCTGCTGGACAAACTCGCCTACCGCGACCGTCCGGAGGGGCTGATCGCCACCATGCGGATGCGCGAACACCGGCTTGAAGACCTGCCGCTGCTGGCGGACGGTTTTTATCTGGTGGCCGAGGCGGTGGAAAAACCCGGCAACCTCGGCAGCATCCTGCGCAGCGCCGACGCCGCCGGTGTGGACGGCCTGATCGTATGCGACAAACGCACCGACATCTACAACCCCAACGTGATCCGCGCCAGCACCGGCGCGCTGTTCGCCGTTCCCCTGGCCGTGACCGAGACCGCCGAACTTCTGCCCTGGCTGCGTAAAAATAAAATACAGATCGTGGCCACCAGCCCCCATTCCGAACCGCTTTACACCGAAACCGACCTGACCGGAAACATCGCCATCGCCGTCGGCACCGAACAGGTCGGATTGTCCGACGAATGGCTTAAGGAGGCGGACATCGGCGTCCGCATCCCGATGCTCGGCCGGATCGACTCGCTTAACGTGGCCACCGCCACCACCATTCTGCTCTACGAGGCGGCGCGGCAGCGAAACTGGAAATGCGGAACCGGGAGAAAAGCGTAATGGAAAAAAAACTTCTGGCACTGGACATCGGCATGGTCTGCCTGAACCTGCGCCCGCAGCTGGCGCTGGCATCCATCGGTCGGAACAGCTACGAGGAACTGCCGCCGGAACTGCTGGAGGCGGTGGCCGGTCTGGAATGCGGCGCCATTGAACCGGAGGTGTTTTTCGCTTCGGCCGCCGCCATGCTGAATCTGCCGGACGATGCGCCGGTGGACGAATGGTTCAATCTGATCCTCGGCGGGGAAATGACCGGTATGGCGGATGCGCTGACCGCAATAGCGCCGGAATGGGACTTTGTGTTTCTGTCCGATATTTCGCGTCCGCATCTGGACATTGTGCGCCGTCGGCTGTCGTTTTTTGACCGGGCTAAGGGCGGCGTGTACAGTTTTGAGGTCGGCCACCGCAAGCCGGCCGCCGCAATGTACAGCGAATTTGAGCGGCGTTTCGGCCGCCCCGACCTCTATGTGGACGATCGTGAACAGAATATCGCCGCCGCGCTGGAGCGCAACTGGAACGCCGTGCGTTTTATCGACGCCGGCCAGTTTGCAACGGTATTCAAAACCATCTGATGATTTTCAATTTACTGATAATATTAAAAAGTTGGAGAAAGGAAGAGAAAATGAAAAGCGCCTCTTTAGTCGCCGCCGCCGCCGCCGTCCTCGGATGGGGCGCCGTGGCGTCCGAACTGCCGCCGCCGCAGGATGAGCCGTCCGGCAAAGCGGTCGCGGACCCCGTCGGCAAGCCGGAACTCGAAAAACGCGAATATCTGCGCACTCCAAACGGACTCCTGATCCGGCAGGCCGTGATCGACGACAACGAATATAACAGCACTAAATTTTCCACGGTTCCGGAAATCAAGTACATCACCATTCACAACACCGCCGAACCCTATTACGCCATGCAGGAGCGCACCCGGGTCAACAC
>JAEWSS010000078.1 GCA_023459755.1 Verrucomicrobiota bacterium
CGGTCGCCCTCCTTCAGTCCGGAGAAAACGCGAACCACTCCGCCGGACTCTTCGCCAACCTCAATTGGCCGCATTTCAAGTTTGTTCTCCGCGTTGACAATATAGACGAAAGTCAGATTCTGCATCCTGCGCAGCGCGGCGGCGTCCAGCAGCAGCACGTTTTCCGGTTTGTCGCCGTAGACCTCCACCGTGGCGAACGCTCCCGGCAGGAGTTTATGGCCGGGATTGTCTGTTACCGCCTGCATTGTTATGGTGGAGGTTCCAATGCCGATGTAATTGTTCCAGCATTCCACCGGATAGTCTCCGGCGGGGCCGCCGCCGTCGGGAAGTTCGATCCTGACCTTGAACGGCGGACGGGAGCCGGAGGCGATCAGACCGGAAATTTCCGGCGTCAGCGCCGCGTCGGGCAGATTGAACTCCACCCGGACTTTGTCGATATAGTTCAGCGTGGCCAGCGGACCGGCGGGAGCCTGAACGTAGTTTCCGGCATCGATGTCGGTCAGCCCGATCCAGCCGTCGAACGGCGCTTTTATTTCGGTGTATCCGAGGTCGAGTTCCGCCTGTCGCACCGCGGCCTGCGCCTGGGCGACCGCGGCGGTGGCGGAGGCGTGCGCCGCCCGCGCATCGTCGAAACGCTTGACTGCCGCGACCTGTTCCTGATATAATTTTGCGGTGCGGTCGTATTCCAGACCGGCGTTTTCGCTTTCGGCCTCCAGCCGGGCGAGTTCGGCTTTGGCGCGGTCGAGCGCGATTTTATAGGTGTCCGGCTCAATGCGGAACAGAGTGTCGCCGTTTTTGACGAATCCGCCCTCCGGGAAACATCGTTCGGTGATGATGCCGCTGACCCGTGCCGTCAGCCGCACCGATTTGAGCGGTTTTACTCTGGCGATCAGCCGGCGGACGCCGGTTTGTTCGCCGCTTTTTACAACGGTTACCTTGACCGCGGGTGTGAACGCTGCCGCCGCTGATTTTTTTTCGTCGCCGCAACCGGAAAAAAACGGCGCGGCCGATAAACACAGCAACAGCAAAAGACCTGAACGCTTCATACGCTTCCTCCTCATAAAAGCGCATTTACGACTGTTCATCCGCCGCATGAAAAAAATACAAAAATCCACCGTGCGGCGGTGGCCGAATGCAATTTTTTCTCTCTCCTGAGGACTAATCTATATCCGCTTATGCGGTAAAGCAAGCGTTAAAATCGGCTTTTTATGCTTTTTTCGATATTTCAGTTGTCAGCGGGTTGTTTTCGGATTTTTTTCGGCGGCGGTGCGTTTGCGGTAGCGCCACGGCGGTTCCGGATCGGGACGGCTCCAGACACCGATCTCACGGCGTCGAGCCTGTTCTTCGGCCAGTGGCAGGTCGAGGTCGCGCTTGGCGAATTCGTAGTAGTGAAAGGCCAGTCCCTCGGAAACCAGTTCCAGATTTATGTACAGATTGTCGCAGTACAGTTTAGCCACGTTGCGGCCGTACTGGTCGGAGTCAAGCACTTTGAACGCGACCTGTTTTCCGTAGACCAGGCGGTGCAGCGCCAATCTTGCCTCGTCGCCGAAGGGCTGCTCGGATTCCGGCGCGTCGATACCGTAAAGCCGGAGTTTGTACTTGTTTTTGTCGTCCAGACTGAGACAGGTCAAGGTGTCGCCGTCGTAAACTTCAATCACTCTGGCTTCAAGTTCGGCTCCGGCCGGCAGAACGGTGTACGGCACGCCGCTTCCGGGCAGGAACGGTTTTGCCCACGCCGGTGTGAACTGCCGTAAAACGTGCCGCTGTTCGGCCAGATGCGGCAGGCGGTCGATATTGAACACGACCATGCCGAGGAGCGGCGCGGCGGCAAAACCGGAAAATCTCAACATGAAGCCGAGAACCGGATGTTTGATTTTTTTTCTTCTGGTGGCCATGATGAATTAATTTACCCGGAACGGCGATGCTTTTCAAGTCGAAGCCGGTGTAATCGGTTGAAAAAAAAGCCGGAGAAGTTATATTATTGTTATATGCAGAACGTATGGACAGAAATTTTTGTGCCGCGCCACAGCGAAGTCGATCGGTCGGGACGGGTCAAACTCCGCCCGGTCTTCGACTATCTTCAGGAGGCGGCGGCCAACCACGCCACCGAACTCGGGTGCGGTATCGACTTTTTATCGACAGCCGGCCGTATGTGGGTGTTGTCGCGTATTGAGATCGGCTTTGCCCGTCCGCTGCGTCTGGGCGATCGGCTGACCTTGAAAACCTATCCCACCGGGTTCAGCCGGTTGTTCGCCAACCGGCAGTTTGACATGACCGACGGCTCAAACGTCCGCGTACTTTCCGGTTCCAGCTGCTGGCTGCTGCTGGACGCCGCCACGTTCCGTCCGCTGCGTCCGGATCGCAACCTTGCCGATGCGCTTCCCGACAATTCCGCGCTGCCGGTGTTTTTTCCGGAACCCGGGAAACTGACCGCTCCGGACAACCTCAAACCGGTGTCGTCATGCCGCGTTACCGACTCTCAGATCGACGTCAACGGCCATATGAACAACAGCGAATACGCCGGCATGGTGCATGACGTGCTGGCCGTACTGCTCGGCCGGACTCCGGCGGTGCGCACGCTTCAGATTAATTTCAACCAGGCTTCGCTCCTGAACGAGACGATCGAGCTG
>JAEWSS010000079.1 GCA_023459755.1 Verrucomicrobiota bacterium
GGTCGGAATCAACATCCCGGAAACGCTGGAACTCGTCGGAGGAAATTCGACGTATCACGTTTTTGTGATTCGCGCTTTGTATAAATCCGGTGCGGTGAACAACGTCCGGTATCAGGCCAATTACGCCTACAGTTACGAGGCGTAACCATGCTGATACCTTATCAATATAATAAGATGGCTGCCGGGGCGACGGTCATTGATCCCAACCGGGCGATTTACGGAACGCGCGGCGTGTTCACATTTTTGCGGAACGGTTCGTGCAATCAAAGCTGCATGACCATGCAGGGGCGGTATCTCGTTTCCAGCAACGTCAGCCGGATGGAAGTATCCTCGGCTGGCGTGGCAGTCCGCACCACCGTCAATTACGGCGGAAGCATTTTCGTTCAGAACGGCGGCACGGTTTCCAGCACCATTGTCAACAGCAACGGGAACATACAGGTTTCCAGCGGCGGCGTGGCAAAGGATACGGAACTCAATTATCAAGGCCAGCTCTATGTGAGTCCGGGCGGCTCGGCAAACGGCGGAAACGTCCATTCCTACGGAAGATGCTACGTTTATTCCAACGCCTCGGTTTGCGGATTCCATGTTTCCTACGGCGGCGGCCTTTACGGACAGGGAACGAGCGTCACCTTCGACAGCACGGTCGTTTCCAGCGGCGCGGATTTCAACGCCGGTCAATCCTCCGGCGTACAAGTTCTGCATACCACCATCGCGCCGAACGCGAGTTTCTGGTGTTACAACGGAATGAACGTCACGCACACCACCGTGATGAGCAACGCGATTTTATACGTCTCAAGCGGCGGTAAATGCTACGATGTCACCGTGGGGTCGGGCGGCCGAGTCAATCACGGCGTATGGGGGCATGATTCGGAAACGGTGGTGACCGGCTCAAACCAGTTCGGGAGTTTCTATCTTTCCAACGGCACGGCCTGTAATTATGTGCTTGCCGGAGGCATGGATCAGCAGCTCTACTATTACGCTTCGGCGCTCAGCACGGTTATGAGTTCCGGCGGCAGTCAGTTCGTTTCGTTCGGAGCGGCGGCGCAGTACAACACGATATTCAGCAATGCCTACCAGCGGATTTTTTCCAGCGGACGCGCATTGGACACCGTGGTCAACAGCTACGGCAGTCAGTTCGCGGACTTCTACGGCACGGCGATTCGCACCACGGTTCGCAGTTCCGGCTGGCTTTATGTCACCAATTTCGGACGCGCAATCAGCACCACCGTCGAAAAGGGCGGTTCGTGCTACTGCTCCTACGGTGGACAGATGACTTCGACGCTTATTTCCGGCTGGCAGATGTTTTCCAACGGATGCGGCGGGACGCATGTGACGGTGGCGAACACGAGCGCATGGTGTTATCTGCGTTACGCCTGTTCCGGGCGTGATTTCAACGTTTCGTCGGGCGGCAGTCTCCATATTTTGCAGAACTGCGAAGTGGACGGAGTCAACGTTTCGGACGGCGGACGGCTGGAAGTCTATTCCATGTGCCAGCTCTCCAACGTGAGCGCCGGGAGCTGTTCGGTGAACATGGGAAACTACTGCGGATTCACTTCGACCACTATCGGCCGCGGTGCGCGGATGTGGGGATCGAATTTCTGTGACTGGCAGGGCTTTAGCCTCGGTGACAGCGCGTATGCCAGCATCTATTACACCTGCGGCATGATGGATGTTTCGGTAGGTTCAAGCGCATATTTGTATCTCTCGCAGAACTGTTCGGCAACAAATTTGAATATTGCGGACGGCGGCACGGCGTGGATCTGCAATTCCTGCAATCTTGCCAATGTGACGCTGGGCTTGGGAGCGTCGCTGACGGCATCCTATTTCACCGATTTGGAGAACGTCCAGCTCTCCAGCGGCGCGGTGATGTGGCTGCATTCAAGCCAATGCCATGCCACCAATGTGGCGGTCTCCGAGGGCGGCAGTTTCTACCTTTCAAGATACAATTACGCGACCAGTGTCATGGTCGATTCCGGCGGAATGTTATATGTGGCAAGCGGGGCAAGCGCCTTTGCCGTCACGAGTTCCGCCGGAGCAAATATCACAGTCGAAACAGGAGGATATATCGAATATGTCTGATTTCAGTATCAAATGCGAACCGGTGGCGGATACGCCGCTTCCTGCCCGTCCGGCAGGCGGGCCGGTTCAATCCGGGCCGCCAAAGGAGCCGACCTTTGTTTTGCCGCCAGCAGAGCCGACATTGGAAGCGGTTGACGGCATCCGCTTCGATTTCAACAACGGGCTTCGGATAAAATTCCCGGACAAGGGCGAATACCGCTGTGTGTTCAAGGATTTGGACATGGACTGTCTCTTGTATTCCATGGACGTGAAACCGGGATGCACGGTCGAATCGGTGAAGAAGTTTTTCATCCGTTTCCGGCTGGAAATCTACAGAAAAGACGAACTTGGGAAACCGTTTTTTACGCATGATCTTGACCTCTCCGGCAAAGAGGTTTTGATACAACTGCCAGTCGGCGCACTCGGCGACACCATCGCCTGGTTTTCCTTTGTCGAGCGGTTTCAGCAAAAGCACGGATGCAAACTCTTCTGCGCCATGGAACCGCGTCTTGCGGAAATCTTCAAGGCGCAGTATCCCGATATTGAGTTTTGCACGAAAGAGGACGCTGCAAAATTAACGCCATACGCCACTTACAATCTGGGCCTATTCTTCGGCGGCGACACCGACCATCAGCCGTTTGATTTCCGGCAGATCGGCTTGCACAGGACGGCTGGGAAAATTCTCGGCATTGATGATTTATCCGATGTGCCGCCTCGCGTTGACCTTACTGCGAAGCGGAAAATCAAGGAGAAATACGTCTGTATCGCGGCACAGGCATCCAGTCAGTGCAAATACTGGAACAATCCCTTCGGCTGGCGCGAGACGGTGGAATATCTGAAATCGCAGGGCTACCGGGTGTTGTGCATCGACCGCATGCCTGAATACGGCACGGATTTCACTTGGAATCACATTCCCTACGGCGCGGAAAACTTCACCGGCGATCTGCCGCTGCAAGAGAGAATCAACCTCGTCAAGGATGCGGAAATGTTCATCGGACTGTCCAGCGGATTGAGCTGGCTGGCATGGTGCTGCCGTGTTCCGGTGATTCTTATTTCCGGCTTCACCGATCCGGTCAACGAGTTTGAAACGCCGTACCGCGTCCAGAACGCCA
>JAEWSS010000080.1 GCA_023459755.1 Verrucomicrobiota bacterium
GTGTTGCTGATTGTGCTGTTTTCGCTGGCGGCGGCGGTATTTTTCACCGCCCGGAGTTCGGCGGTGAGCGGCGAGGTCAAAGTGGTGTCGCCGCTGCGTTTTCAGGCGGAAAGTACAGTCTTGGGCGGCGGGATAACGGCTTCGGCCGAGATCGCGGTGCCATGGGGACAGTCCCTGACCGGCGCAGTGGCCGAACTGGATAAGAACAGCGGAGTGTTTGAACTTGGCGTCGTATCCGTTCAGCGCAACTGGATGCACTGGGGATATTCACTGTACAGAATCGGGGTAACGCTGGTGCCGTACCGCACCGGAACGGTGGCGCCCGGAAAAATGGCGTTCAGCTACAACCGCGAACAGGCGACGTTCGAGCTTGATCCCGCCGCCGTCGCAATGGCGTTTCCCGACCTCGAAGTGAAGCCGCTGGAGGTTGACCGGCAGAGCGGTCTGCCTTTGGCCGGCGAACTGCGCGGTCAGGAGGTCAAACCGAACTATGTAAAATGGGGACTGATCGCGCTGCTGGCGGCTTCGGCCCTGGCGCTCGGCTGGGTGCTGTACCGCAGTCTGCGGCGCAAGACCGCCGAGTGGCTGGCTCCGCCGACCGCGTGGGAATCGGCGCTTCGTGAACTCGGAGATCTGCGTCAGGAGGCGCATTCCGGGTATCCGGCGGTTTGCTTTGCACGGTTGAGCGACATTTTGCGGCGTTATATCGAACGGCGTTTTTCGATGCCGTCCACCACCACCACCACGCCGGAATTCATGGTTGAACTGCGGCGGACGGCACTGCCTTTGACCGCGGCGCAGCGTTCTGGCCTTGGCGCGTTTCTGGAAACCGCCGATATGGTGAAATTTGCAAAGCGCGAGCCGGACGAATCAACGCTGGACGGCGCGATAAGTCAGGCTGAACAATTCGTCCGGGAAACGGTTCCGCCGAAGGACGGGGAGGGCGCCAATGTTTAGTTTTTCACATCCTTATTTATTGTTTCTGCTGGCGACGGTGCCGGCGGTTGTATACTACATTGTGAAGGTCAGAAAGCGCCCGAGCATTGCGGTGGCGTCGGCTGAGCCGTTCGGCTTTGCCCGGCGGAAGCGGTCATGGCTGGCGGCGTTGGTGTGGAGCGACTGGCTCTATCTGGCCGCCTTCACGCTGGTGCTGATTGCTCTCGCCCAGCCGCGCTGGGGAACCGAGCGCTTTGTGGTGCGGGCGGAGGGCATTGATATTGTGCTGGCGCTCGACCTTTCGCGGAGTATGGAGATGTACGATGCGCCGCCCGGAGTCAACAGCCGTTCCGCATTGCTTTCGGGAGTGAATGACGGCGAGATCAAAACGCGCATTCAAGTGGCGAAAGAAGCGCTGATAAAATTTGTGGAGGCGCGGCCTAACGACCGGTTCGGGTTGATCGGATTTGCTCAGGCGGCCTACAGTTTTGCGCCTCCGACGCTGGACCACAAATTGATTGTCGCTTATCTTGATTCACTTGAGCCTGGCATTCTGCGCACCGGGTCCACCGGTATTGCGTCGCCGATTATTTCCGGCGTCAAGCGGTTGGCGAAGTCCACTGCGCCGCGTCGGGTGCTGGTGCTGTTCACTGACGGCGTCAACAACGTAAAACATGCGGCAACGCCGCTTGAAGCCGCTGAACTGGCCAAGGCTAAGGACGTGACCATTTATACGGTCGGCATCGGTTCCGGCCGTGGATTCACGGTGTTCAACGACTTCGGCGGGCTCACGATTGAGCCGGTCGAGGACACGTTTGACGAGCCGCTGCTGCGCGAGATCGCCAAAATCACCGGCGGCCGCTACTTTACCGCATCGGACACCGATGAGATGACCCGGGTCATGAACGAGATCAACAAACTGGAAAAAACCAGCGCCGAGCAGCCGGTGATCATGGATTACCGGCATTTCGCGCCCGATCTTGCGCTGGCGGCACTGATTTTTGTGCTGGCCGGCTTCACGCTGGAGTCCACGACCCGGCTGCGGCTTCCGTAACCCGGCGGAACAAGGAGGACAAATATGAGTTTTATTAATGTATATATGCTGCTGTTGATTCCGGCGGTGATCGTGTTTGCGGCGATACTGATCTGGAGCGCCGCCGCACGCCGGCGAAAAGGAATTAAGGCATTGTTCGGCGCGGATGCGGCTGCGGACAAGGTTCAGCTGTCGCATTTCAAACGTCAGGTCAGGTATCTGACGCTGATTTTGGCGATGCTTTTCCTGATTTTGGCGGCCGCGCGGCCGTGGTGGGGCGAGGAGACGGTCAACAGTTCCGGTCGCGGACGCGATATAGTTTTTGTACTTGACGTGTCCAAGAGCATGTGGGCGGAGGATGTGGCGCCGTCGCGGCTGGCTCATGCGAAATATCTGATCCGCGAGATCATGGCGGCAAATCCGGGTGACCGGTTTGCGCTGGTGGCGTTTGCCGGCGACGCGATGCTGAGTTGTCCGCTGACCAACGATGCGGGCAGTCTGGACATGATGCTTTCCGAGGTTGAACCGGACTCGATTCCGGTGGGAGGGACCAATGTGGCGTCGGCGTTGAAACTTGTGCTGAGGGCGTTTGCCGGAGCCGAGTCGGAAAGTCGTGCCGTGGTGATGATTTCGGACGGCGAGGAGTTGGAGGATGACGCTTCGACACTGTTGGCGGAACTGAAAAGCCGTCATGTGCCGTTGTTTGTGCTTGGCGTCGGCAGTAGGACCGCGGGGGCGATGGTTCCGGTTCGCGGCGATTCAGGACAGGTCAGTTATATGCGCGACAATCAGGGCAATGTGGTGCAGACCAAACTGAATGAGGCGTTGTTGTCGCAGTTGGCCTCCGCCACCGGCGGGGAGTATTTTCACTCCGGAAGTGTGAATACCAATTTGGCCGGACTGAACGCGGCGCTGCGGCGGGTTTCGGCGGCTGAATTTGAAAACGGAGAAAAACCGCGGGTGATCGAACGGTTTATGCCGTTTGTGTCCATTGCGGCGATACTGTTGCTGGCGTTGATGATGATTTCGGAGCGGCCGTATCGTCGTGCGGCGGTGCTGTTGTGCATGTTTTGCCTGCTGTCGGTATGGGGTAAGGACGTGGCGCCGGCGGCAATGGCCGCAACCGGGGGGCCGACGGTCGAAGCGGAAAATACGGTCGAACCGGTCGAAATGGAGAACTGGCAGTATTATCAGGCCGGACGTGCGGCGCAGCTTGCCGATGAACGCGACAAGGCGCGCGACGCCTACGAAGCGGCGCTTCAGAATACTTCCGGCGCCCGTCAGGAGTTGGTTCAACTTTATTCATATCACAATCTCGGTGTGCTGGAGCACGAAACCGCGCGCGACGCCATGACCAAAGCGAAGCAGAACGTTCGCGGTCAGCAGTTGGACGGTGCGTTGAAGGAACTGGATTCTGCGGAAAAGCGGCTGGATCGCGCTGAAGAATTGTATTTAAACGCGATGCACAACGCCGGTTCCGGGCAAATCAATCCGGCCACGCCGGAGGTGCAGCAGCAGCTTTTGCTGGATCGCGCCGAAGCCGAGCAGTTGAGAAAACAGATTGAAGAACTGAAAAAACAGCAGGAAGAGGCCAGGAAGCAGATTGATCAGGCGCAGCAGCAGAACCAGCAGGATCAGCAGGGCAAGCAGGATCAGCAGGGCAAGCAAGATCAGCAGGGCAAGCA
>JAEWSS010000081.1 GCA_023459755.1 Verrucomicrobiota bacterium
TTCCGGAGGCAACCGGACCGGATCGCCTGCGTTACGATCTGGCGCTGGCACTCGGCCGCTATTCCGATTCGGCCGGGAAGCCGGGGGACGCTCTTAATTTTCGGCGCGGTGCTTTCGCCGCCGCTCCCGGCATGGCGGAACGCAAATATGCTCTGCTGCTGCTGATCGACGGCTGCTCAGCTTCCGGACTCGTCGACGAAGCGGCGGCGGCGATGGAACGTTATCTGGCTTATTTTCCTGATGACGCCGCCAGATTCGACAACAAACTTCAACTTGCCCATTTACTCAACCGCTCGGAACGTTATTCCGGCGCCGCGGCGATTTACCGGAACCTGACGGCCGACGCCGCCGCGCCGCTGACGGTTCGGCTTGCCGCCGCCCGCGAAGGCTCCGCGGTGTGCGCACGGCTCGGTGACGACGCCGGCGCTGAAGCCATGTTGGAATTTGTCATTGCCAACGGCCCGGACGCCGTCTCCCGGGCGGACGGCAACCTTCTGATGGCCCAATATCTGTATAAAAAAGGCGATTACGAGCGCTGCCTGAAATTTGCGACCGACGCCGCCCGCGACAACACCGCATGCCGGTTCCCCGCGCTTCATGTGCTGATGCTGGCGCAGCAGGAACTTCGGGACTATAAGTCGGCGCTGGGGACCGCCGCGATACTGAAGAATCAGGGGGTGGACGAATGGCGTCCCAAAGGCGCTTTCGCCGAGGCAAAACTGCTGGAGACCTCCGGAGATATTCAGAACGCGATCAACGCTTACGCGGCCTTTGCCAATCTCTGGAGTTTTTCCGACTCGGCACCGGACGCACTGTATGCCGCCGGAAATCTGGCCTTCAATTCCGCCGACTGCGCTCGAGCCTCCGAATTGTTTCAACTGCTGGCCGACCGCTATCCGCGCAATCCATACGCCACCCATGCGCTCTATCTGGCGGTTTATGCGGAATACCTCCAAAGCCATTCGGCGGAAATGAACAAACTGATCGCCAGACTGCGGCACGATTATCCCGATTCCGAATATACGATCGGCGCACTGTTGTGGCAGGTTGATCTGCTGAAACTTAATCAGGACTACAAGGCGGCCGCCGCACTGCTGGACGAAATGGCGGAAAAATACGAAAAATTACCGGCGAAAGTTGTGGAACAAATCCGGTTTGAGCGAGCCGCGCTGTTTTCATTGCTGGGCGACGACGAAGCGGCAGCGCCGCTTTTCAGTCAGGTTGCGGCTTCCGACGCGCCGATTCAGCTGCGCGCCAAAAGCAATTTTGCACTGGGTGACATCAATATGAAATTCGGCGACTATCCGGAGGCCGAGCGCTGCTTCAAACTCGCCGGCGAACAGGCCCCGGACGGCGAGTTTGCCGTGGCCGCACTGGGCCGGGTGGCCGACAGCTATTACAATTCCGGAATGCTGGAACACGACAAAGCCAAACTTGAAGGCGCCGCCGTCTATTATCAGCAGGTTCTGGAACGTTCGCCGAAAAGCGGGCTGGTGTACTGCCAGAGCATTTGCAAACTGGCTTCGTCGCTGGCCGAACGCGGCGAGTCGGATGCGGCGGTGAATCTTTGCCGTGAACTGCTGACCGAAGCCGCGGCATGGCCGGCGGTGACCGCCGACGAAGCGGTCTGGCTTCGTGAAGCGGTTCGGCTGCTGGTCGGCATTCAGCTGGCGGACGGCACGGCGGCCGGGGTTGAAGCCGCCGGAAAAACGGTGGATGCCGCCGGAAAGCTCAATCTGCCGCCGCCGAACGATTTTGAAGAACAGAAAAGTCTGATTCGGGCGGCCGGAAAACTCGCCGCTCCAGCTGTCGATAATGCAAAAATCGCCGGAGAGCCGGTGGAAAAGAAATAAAGTTGATCGGATGATAACCGGAACTGCCGGTCGCCCGGAACCGCCGCGGCGGCCGGCAACCCGCTTGAAGATGCGAAACTTGTACTACAGGAGATGCCAATATGTTGTTTTTTGAACTGATGCGTGACGGCGGACCGGTGATGTGGCTGATATTGCTGTCCAGCCTGATCGCGGTGTATGTGTTTCTGGAGAAATGGTTTCAGTTCCACCGAGACCAGATCAAGGTGGACGAACTTATGAAGGGATTGACCAACGTTCTCCGCCGCGACGGTTTTATCGAGGCGATCAGTCTGTGCGACCATACTCCGGGGCCGACGGCGCGAGTGCTTACCGCCATGATTCTGGCCTGCGAACGCGGCGACCGCGAACTCGATGTGGCGGCCGAAGAAGCGGCATTGACCGAGGTTCCCAAACTGGAGCGCAATTTGCCGGTATTGGGAACGATCGGGTATGTCGCTCCGCTGCTTGGTCTGTTCGGGACGGTGCTGGCGATGATCCGCCTGTTTCAGACGGTGGCGGCCACCGAGTCCACCCACTTGACCAGCACGGTGCTCTCCGGGTCGCTGAACATGGCGTTGTTGACCACCGCGGCAGGTCTGGCGGTGGCGATCCCCTGCTATGTGGCGTACAACTATCTGGTGTCCAGAGTGGACGCCATGACGTTGGACATGGAAAAGGCGGCGCGCGAAATGAAAAAGTTTTTTGAACAGCACGCCACCGGAAGCGACAACCGCACGACGATAATCGCCGTCAACAACGGGGAAGAGTAAGTGAAACTCGACGGAACCGCAATTCACGAGCGGAAGATTCGCTCGTCGCTGAAAATGTTTCACGGCCGCCCGGATCTGACGCCGATGGTGGACGTGTTTTTCATCCTGCTGCTGTTTTTTCTGCTGTCGAGTTCGTTTATTCAGATTTCCGGAGTTCAGGTGGAGCTTCCACGGTCGGACGGCAGTTACACATCGGGGATTCTTGAACGGCATATTATCACCGTGGCGTGGTCGCCGCGCGGCAATCTGATCTATTTCAACAATAAGCAGGTAACGCTCGATACGCTTAAGGCTGAATTGGCCGGCCTCGGACTGAATCATCCCAACGCCGGCATCGTGATCTACTGCGATCGGCGCGTGCCTTACGGCGACGCGTTTGAGATTGAGTCTCTGGCTTTGCGCGCCAATTTGCCGGTAATTCGCGCCTCCATGCCGCGTCCGGGAACCCGTCAAACAGTGTTTCAATGATCGAAAGCAATTACAGTGACCGGCGTTTTCGCCGGAATGAAGTGATCGCGGCGCTGCTTGCGGCG
Source organism: Verrucomicrobiota bacterium (assembly GCA_023459755.1). GTDB lineage: Bacteria > Verrucomicrobiota > Lentisphaeria > Victivallales > Victivallaceae > CALXXL01. Next base: position 3,157 of record JAEWSS010000081.1, read on the forward strand.
CTGGTGTTTCACGCCCTGCTGTTGTGCGGATTTCAGGTGGAACGGCCGGTGGTCAAGTCGCCGGAGGTGGTTCTGCCGCCGGTCGGATTGTGGGATTTTGACGCGATGCCGGAATCGGAACGCAATGAACTTTTGGTTTATCTCGCCGGTAATGATCCGGCCGCTTTTGCCGCCGGATCGCAGGATATCGGGTTTAGTTACGTCTTGCGGACACCGGATTTTCGTGCCGCGCTGCCGCCGCCGGAGAGCCGGATGAATGAGTCGGTTCCGTCGCTGCCGGCGCCGGAGACCGGCGTGGAGTTGAAACTTGCCGTGCCGCCGGCTGAAACCGGTCTGGTTTCGCCGTTGTGCAGTGGCGCAATGATCGGACGCGATGCTGGAGAAAAAGTTGAATTTCCGCTGATCGACGTGGATGGCAGGCCCGGCGATTTCAAACTTCCGGCGACATTGCGGCCGTTGTTAAGCAAAGTGTCGTCGTCTGAATCGGAAATTTTGTTGTCGCCAAGCTCGAATGGGGCCGGACTGCCGCGGATTACCGTGCTGCGCGGCTGCGGTGTGCCGGAACTGGAAAATTGGGCGGTCGGCGCGGTCATACGTTCCGGAAAAATCGAGACCGGCAGGCAGATAAATGTCCGCTGGCGGAAGGAGTAACCGGAAATGTTGAGATTGACGCTGGCGGAGGCTCTGCTTTTTTATACCGTGGTCTGGCTGGTTGTGCTGGTGTTCCTCTGGATGCGGGAGGCCGGCCGCAAACGCCGCGCCGACTGGGAACTGAGCAAGGGCAAACTTTTTACCTGCGATAATTGTCATCACTCCTTCATTGTCAAGGACCAGCGGAACGTGACGCGCTGTCCGCGCTGCAACTCGATGTGTATTTTGCGCAAGCACCGCAATTAGAGAGTTGAAATAGTTTCTATCGGCGCTACATTATTACTATCTTGGGGGAGAATTCGGAGTTCTGACTTTTTTTTCAAAATGCGGAAACTTGTGTTTTCGTGGAAGAGGAGCATGGGAAAATGAGCGCCATCCGGGTTGTGTTGTACTTGATGTTGTTGTGTTTTGCGGCGTTTTCGCCATGTTCGGCGGAGGAGGCTTCCGGCGGCGGGCGCAGAGCGCTGCTGGTGATGTCGTATGACCTCAGGCATCCGGAGACATGGAATCTGATCGGCGATTTGGAGTCCCGGATCGACCGGCTCGGATACGGCATGAATTTCAACCTTGTGGCGCTGGATGCCATGCATGACCACAATCCGGAAAACTGGCAGTGCGAATTTGATCGTCAGCTTCCGCTTTTGCAAAACGACTGGTACGATCTGATTGTTGCAATTGGCGGCAACGCGTGCGATCTGGTGCTTGAAAATTATGACCGCATACCGCAAAATATTCCGGTGGTGTTTGTCGGCTGTGAAAAATATAGTCCGGAACTCAAAGACAAATATCCCAATATTACCGGAGTTATGCATGAGTTTGATGTCCTCGGAACGGTGCTGGACGGTGTCCGCATGTTTCCTGAAACAAAAAAAATAACCGTACTTTCCGACTCATCCGCGCCAAGTGTCGCCCTGTTTGAACAGTTAAAAACCGCACTCCCTCCGCTTGACAACGTTACGCTGGAGTATCTTGACGGCAATGCCATGCCGTTCAATGCACTTCTGGAACGGATCGGAGCATTGCCGCCCGAGAGTCTGCTGGTGATTCTGCCCTGGAGCCGGCTGGGCGACGGGCGGAGTTTTGTCGCGTTCGGTTCGGGCGTTATTGCCGCGGCCGGGTGTCCGGTGCTGGTGAACGATGACTCAATGTTCGGCCTCGGTGCGCTCGGCGGCAACGTGACCACGGCCGCGGGACAGGCCGCCGCCGCGGCGACGGTGATCGGCCGGGTTTTAGCCGACGGCAGCGCCCGCAATGTTCCGATGGTGACCGCGGCGTCGGCGCCGATGTTCGACAGTCGTAAACTGGACGCGTTGGGTGT